>JAACEA010000580.1 GCA_009936695.1 Planctomycetia bacterium | reverse complement strand
CTCGGGCAGCAGCCCCATCCGCGTCATCTCGTACATCGCCGGAATCAGCTTTCGGGCGGTGAGATCGCCCGAGGCCCCGAAGATGACGAGGGTGCAGGGGTCGACGGCGTGATTCGAGGTGGTGACGTCGGACATGGAGTAGATCTCGAGACGAGAGGATCGAAGTGGCGGGCTCAGTCCCGCGGCGAGGAATCGATGTCGGCGAGCAGTTCGGCGAGGGCGGCACCGGGATCGGGCTCACGCATCAGATGCTCCCCGACCAGGGCGATGTTGATTCCATGCTCGCGAAGGCGACGGAGATCGTCGACGGTCCGGATCCCGGACTCGCTCACCAGCACCCGAGGATCCTCCACGAGATCGAGCACCCGGAAGGTATGCGCGAGATCCGTGGTCATGGTGGACAGGTCGCGATTGTTCACGCCCAGCAGGGAGTAGCCCGCGTGCGGAAAGCCCACGTGGTTCAACACGCGATAGAGGTTGTCGATCGAGTGCACCTCCACGAGCGAGGTCATCCCCAGTTCGGTCGCGAGGATCTGATAGTCGATGATCTGCCCCTCGCTGAGAACCTCCGCGATGAGCAGGATCGCGTCCGCGCCGGCGGCTCGAGACTCCCAGACCTGATACTCGTCGACGATGAAGTCCTTGCGCAGAACCGGCAGTGGAACTCGATCCTTGATCCGGAGGATGTACCCGAGGTCGCCCCCGAAGTAGTGCGCGTCGGTGAGACAGGAGATCGCGGCCGCACCGCCCGAGTGGTAGCGTGAAGCGATGTCCGCCGGATCGAAATCCTCGCGAATGACGCCGGCCGACGGACTCTTCCGCTTGACCTCGGCGATCACGCGGAAATTCCGCGGCCTTCGATCCGCGACCACCGCCCGGAAGAAGTTCCGCGGACGGCCGATCTCCTCGATCCGGTCCTTGATGGACTCGATCGGCGTGAGAGAACGGGCCTTCTCGACCTCGATCCGCTTTCGAGCGACGATTTCTTCGAGCACGTTGTCCATCGGAGAATCGTCGACCCGCGAGTGCATGGGAGGCCGCGGCGTCCGTCGCCGCATCCCGGCGGCGGCGGGGCTCGCGATGGCGTGCCTGACCGTCCCCGGTTCGGCGGACATTCTACTCGCAGCGTCGACCGAAACGGCACCGGCCGCCGAAACCACGCCGGCTTTCGGCGGCGAGGACTGGCTGTCGCTCACCTCCCTCCTCCTCGCCCCGGTCTCGATCGCCCTGCTCGTCTGGTGGCGACGAATCCGCGGACGAGCATCCGATCCGATCCGCGGCACGCCCTGGCGGCTCGCCGCGGGGCCGAGCCTGGCGTTCTTCGCGGTGGGACTGATCGGCGGCGGCATCGCGGTGGGGCTGACACCGGCGGCGTGGCTCGGCGCGGACGAATCACCACTCCGAGGGATCGCGGTCGCCGGCTGGGTCGCCACTCTTGGCAGCCTCCTTCTCTGCGCCCTCGCGATTCCGATCTGGCGACGGACACCGACCCAGCCGGATGCCACGCCCCCCACCACCGTCGGGAAGAGCATCGTGATCGGGGTCATCGGACTGCTGGTGGCCCTCCCCCTCGTCCAGACCGGGGCGATCGTCGGCCAGTACCTGCAGCAGTTGTTCTCCGAGACGACGCCGGAACTCGTGGCCCACGAGATCCTCGAAGTCCTCGTCCAGGGCGACCGCGACGGCTGGTGGTGGTTGATCGCCGCCAATGCGGTCCTCGGCGCTCCGGTGATCGAGGAACTCCTCTACCGCGGCTTCCTGCAGCAGGGCTTCCGCATCGTGGGGGTGGCCGTCACCCCCGCCATCCTCATGACCAGCGTCGTCTTCACCCTGATGCACTACCCGATCCTCCCGGCGGAAAGCGCGGTCTCCGCGATGACGGCGCTGTTCCTCCTCTCGATCGCACTCGGGGCGATCCGGGAACGAACCGGTCGGACCGCGCCGTGCATGATCGCCCACGGACTGTTCAACGCCTTCAATCTCGGCCTCGCCGTCGCCTTCACCTGATCGCGGGATCGAGGACCGATCGCACGCCCCCTATACTCGAGCCCCCATGACCGACGCCCCACCGACCGATCGTGCCCGGATCCTCACCGGCGACACCCCCACCGGCAAGCTCCACCTCGGACACTGGGTGGGTTCGGTGAAGCGTCGGGTCGAACTGCAGCGGACCCACGACTGCTTCTTCATCCTCGCCAACATCCACGCGTTCACCACCCGGGCCGACAAGCCCGAGGCGATCCGGGAGGACACCCTTGAGATCGTCCGCGATCTGCTGGCGATGGGGATCGACCCCGAGGGCGCCTCGATCTTCCTGCAGAGCGAGGTCCCCGCGATCGCGGAACTGACCTTCCTCTTCGCGATGCTCCTCCCCTACAACCGAGTGATGCGGAATCCGACCCTCAAGGACGAGATCAAGGTCAAGAACCTCGGCGAGACGTACAGCTTCGGATTCCCCCTGTACGCGGTCGGTCAGACCGCGGACATTCTCGCCTTCCGTCCGGTCGGCGTGCCGGTCGGCGAGGACCAGGTCGCCCACCTCGAACTGACCCGCGAAGTCGCCCGCCGGTTCAACCAGATGTACTGCGGCGTCCACGACAAGGCCGAGGACGACGATCACGTGGCGGAAGGCGGTGTCTTCCCGATTCCGCGGGCGGACGTCGGCAAGGTCGGCCGACTGGTCGGCACCGACGGCGAGAACAAGATGAGCAAGTCGCTCAACAACGCGGTCTACATCTCCGACACCGCGAAACAGGTGCAGAAGAAGATCAACAAGATCTTCACCGGCCGGCAGAGCGCGACCGAACCCGGCGATCCGAACAACATCCTCATGCAGTACTGCGAGATCTTCATCCCCGACGCGGACCGCGTCGCGGAACTGAAGGATCTCTACGCCCGCGGTGCTGACATCGGCGACGGCCACATCAAGCAGGAACTCGGGGCGGCGATCAACGAACTGCTCGAACCGATGCGGGAACGGCGAGCGAAGTACGAGGGCGACGACGCCTACGTGATCGACGTGCTCAAGTCGGGCACCGCCCGCGCGAACGCCCTCACCGAGGAGACGCTCGCCATGGCGAAGGAAGCCTGCGGACTCGGCTTCTTCAAGCGATCCTTGGAACTCGATTGAGCCGGACCGCCCGAATCCTCGCCACCGCCCTCGCGACCCTGCTCCTGCTCCCGTGCCTCGGGTTCGGAGTCTTCGGATTGCTCGCGTCGCAGGAGCCGGGCGCCGGGATCGGCTGGACGATCGGATACCTCTGCTTCGACACCGCGCTGCTCGGGATCATCGTCGCATCGTGGTGGTGGGCGCTCCGACGCGACCAGCACCTCCCCTGGGAGTGCCCGGCCTGCGGCTACGACCGTCGCGGCGTGACCGACGGGCCCTGCCCCGAATGCGGCGCGACCGCGGACTGACGCGGGACGCTCGGCTCAGAACGCGAAGAGGAAGTCCAGGGCCTCGGCGATGAAGCCTCGCTGGGTGGATCGTTCCACCGCACCGGTGTGGACCTTGT
>JAACEA010000096.1 GCA_009936695.1 Planctomycetia bacterium | reverse complement strand
GGTGGTGTTGGGATCACCCGCGAAGTCGGGGATCAGCCCCTCCATCGGGGACTCGTTGTTGCCGAAGGTCGCGGAGTTCCCATCGACGAAGGAGTTCGAGATGTAGGCGCGACCCATGACGGTCAGGTTGCCCCATTCGTTGGCCGCTTCGCGCCAGGTGCCGGTCTTCGGATCACCATCGACCCAGGTGGCGGTGTCGTTGGTGGAGGTGAAGATGATCGGCGCCTCCTGGGTGCCGTTCGCGAAGATCTTGCCGCCACGGGTCACGGCGAGCGAACCCGAACCGTTGGCCGTCGGGGTCGAGGCGATGACCGTGCCGGGTTCGATGGTGAGGGTCGCACCGGGCTGGACGTAGATCTGGTCGACGAGGTTGTAGACGTTGTCGGCGGTCCAGGTCACCGAGGTGGTGATGTCGGCCGAGACGTTGACGTTGGCCGCGTTCGCGGCCCCCGCGATGGAGACCGAGGCCGTGGCCATGGTCGCGATGAAGCGATGATTCATGAATCGATCCTTTCCTAACGGTTGATGCCGTGGGGGCTTCCCACATGCAGGTGACCGACCGAGTTCGATGTTCATCTCTTGACTTCTCCCAGGGTCGGTGAACGGTGTGTCGCTTGGCGTGAGACGTTTCCGCCAAGGGTTTCAAGAAGAGGATGGACCTGAGCCGCGAGGATGGGGTTCGCGGTTCATGAAGAACACGTGGTGTTCGATCCGGCCTGCGAAGCGACCGTTCCGAGTCCCACGGCGGGGAAGATATGGACGCTTTGTTCGCGTTCCGTTTGCGTGGCGCCTTGCCTTGGTTTTTCCTTGACGCAAATCCCTCCGGTTCTCGGATTCCGGTCAAGTCGTCGCCCCCGGCTTCCGATGCCAGCAAGTACAGATCACCCTCCTGGGAGCGTTGTCCGCGCGCTCCGATCACCAAGCACCGGATCGATCCCATGAACGACCACGCCCACAGCCTCATCGCGCCCCGAATCCGCGGCGTTCTTCTCGCATTGTCGGCGTGCCTCGTCACCACGCCCGCCGCCGCGAAGGACGACCCGTCGCTGCAGGCGATCGCGACCTCGCGCCTCGACGCGCTCCGGGCCGACCTCGGCGCAGCGCAGGACCTCGACGTCATGGTGTCTGCGAGCGTGCACGCCGGCGACGGATCACTGACCGCGCCGCCGCGACGTTCGAGCTTCGCCTTCTCGCGTCCGACCGAGACGAACCCCTTCCGCTTCAGCATTCATTCGTGGAGCGGTCCCGGCGGCGGTAGCGACCTCGTCTGTGACGGCACCGGCCTCGTCGTGGGTGATCCCCTGATTCGTCGGTACGAGATGCGCCCGGCGCCCGCCGCGCCCGGCGACGTCCTCGCCGACGGCGATCTTGCCCCGCGGCTCGGTCTCGGCCCTGCATTCGTCCTGGCCGCGCTGAGCACCGGGATCCTCGACGATCTCGTGGTCACCGAAGCGATCACCCCGTGCACCGTCGCCGGCCGTCCGGCCCTCGCGGTCCGATGCCGGACCGCCACGACCCCCGACGCCCCGACCATCGAAATCACCATCCCCCGGGACGGCGCTCCCATCCTCCATGGCGTGTCCATGCCGGTCGACGCGACCCACACCGTCGCACTGGTGTTCACCGACTGGAAGCGAAACGTCGTCGTCGATCGAGCCGACCTCGGAAACCGGTTCTCGATGACCCCACCGCCGAGCTGGGAACGAACCGATTCACTTCGCGCCGCCGCGGGCGATGACGTGCCGCGGGCGCCGATCCACGACCTGGTGGGACGAACCGCACCACGACTCACCATGCGGAACGCCGACGGTGACGCGGTCGACCCGTTCACCGACATGGTCGTTCCGGTGGCGATCCTCTTCACGAGCGACGACGCCCTGAACGATCGCGCCGCCCGCGACTTCGCCTCGGTGATCGACGCCGACACGAGGATCCGCGGCTATCGCGTCGAGGTCGTCAAGGACGAATCGAACGGCCCGGGTCCGGAGCGCGATCTCGCGATCGACGCGGAACGCTGCGCCGCCGCCTGGCGACTCAGCGGACTTCCCACGCTGGTGATCGTGACGCCCGACGGGCGGGTTCGAGCGGCGCAGGTCGGCCACCCCGGCCGCGAGGTGTGGGCCGCACGCCTCGATCCGCTGCTGGATCGACTCGCGACGGTGCCCACGGCGGCGGACTGACGACCGGCCCGTTCTAGAAGATGACGCGTACCGCGATCTGAAGCAGCACGCCCGCCATCACCCCGGCGATGAGGTCGTCGACCAGGATCCCCGCGCCGCCACCGAGTCGCTGCAGACCGTTCGCGGGTGGCGGCTTCAGGATGTCGAAGACGCGGAAGAGCAGGAAGCCCGAGCACGCGAGCCCGAGGTTGAACACGAGTGGTGACACGTCCGGCCCGAGGGCGGGCGTGCCCGCCCATCCCTCGGTCACCGCCCACGGAAGCGCGAGCAGGGTCACGGCCTGACCGGCGACCTCGTCGGCGACCACCTGCCCCGGGTCCTTCTTTCCGGTCGCACGCTCCGCCGCTTCGCCGAATCGCAAGCAGGCGACGCACCCGATCGCGAGCAGCAACAGCATCGCCACGTCGATCTGCCAGCCCGGCACGCTCGCGGCGGCGAGCGCCGCGGCCACCACCGCGGGCGGCAGCGATCCCCACGTCCCACT
>JAACEA010000579.1 GCA_009936695.1 Planctomycetia bacterium | reverse complement strand
GTCGCCACCCTCGACGCGACGCCCTGAAGCGGGATTCGACGGACGCCCCGTGAAACCGCCGGGAAGGCTGTCCGAAACGTCCTCAACGGTCCGATGCCTTGCTGATCCAGTTCGATTCCACGTGCCGACGGAGCCATCCATGTTCACCACGATCACCGCGAACGCCACTTCGATCCGAGTCCTCCCGCTGCTCGCGGCGGTCTTCTTCACGTTCACGCTCGGCTGCGAACCCGCGTCGGACCCGCCGTCGACGCCGACCACCGGCGGCTCGACGCCCGTCGCGGACACCGATCCGTGGGGCGCGATGCCCACCGAGGTCGAGCCGTTCTACTTCACTGACTTCGACGCCTGGGTGGGCCAGCCGTTGTCGAGCCAGGCGCTGGCCAGGCTCATCAACCGCCCCATCCCCGAGGCGCTCGAGACGGGGCGCGGCTTCGTCATGTTCTACCGAACCGACTGCGAGCATTGCCATCACATGCTCGAACAGTGGTTCACCACGTCGGTCCCGGCTCCGACGGTCGCGGTCCAGGTGCCCGACACCGATCCGGCGAACGCGATGCCCTTCCCCTCCACCATCGTCGAGAAGCGAGCCCTTCCCGTCGGTCCCGACTACGTGATCCAGACCCCCGCGCTCTTCGCGGTCCGGGACGGCGTGGTCACGGGTTTCGCGAACGATCCCGACGACGTCGCCGCCGTCGAAGCCTGCCTCGCCTCCAACGCCGACTGACCACCACACCGAGTCGCCCCATGTCCAACACCGCCCGAATCGCCCTCGCCATCTTCCTCATCGCCGCCGCCTTCTGCATCGCCATCCTCGGCGAGGCCGCGATGCCGGTGTGGCTGATCGGACTCGGCGCCAAGGCCGACGACGTGCCGGCGGAAGGCGCGGAAATCGTCGCCCGATTCACCATCGGCACCGCCGCGGCGCTCGCGGGCATGCTGCTCGCCCTCGGCCGGCGAGGCCGAGGCCCCGCCATCGTGGTCGCCGGCTTCATCGTGTTCTCCGGAATCGCCGACGCATCGGCGGAGTTCGCCCTCGACGCCACGGCATCGAGCCTCGTGAGGCCCGCGATCCAGATCGTGGTGGGCCTCGTCGCCGGCGTCGTCCTCCTCCGTGCGAAACCGGATCCGGAACGACTCCGTCATCCCATGATGGCGGGCGTGGGCGTCGTGCTGGCGCTGGTGGCGGGGGCGGCGATCGCGGGCAACGTGCAGGTGGGAATCACCCCCGAATCGATCACCCGGAGCCGCGGCGAGGACGGCCGCTTCATCGTCCACGATCTCACCGCGGGCATGTGGGAGGACTGGAAGGGACTTCCGCTCGAAGAGACCGGCGTGCTCGAACACCTTCCGCAGCTCCGTGGACTCAGCCAGGACCAGCCGACGCTCGTCGCCCTCTACCGCCCCAACTGCGGCGCGTGTCACGATCTCTTCGACGGATACTTCGGCAAGAGCCTCTCCGCCCGCGTGATCGCGGTCGAAGTACCTCCCGCGGAGGGCGTCGAACTGGTCGAGTCGGATCTTCCTGAAGACGTCTACTGTGACGGCTGCGTCCGCCTCAAGCTTCCCGAAGGCCCGGTCTGGCTCGCGGAGTCGCCGGTGCTCGTCGGGCTGGTCGACGGCAAGGTGGCATGCGTCTCCGTCGACGACTTCCAGCGATGCGTCGACGACATGGTCGAAGCCGCCGACCTCCAGTTCGCCCGCGAACTCGAGGAAGCGAACGCCCGGAACGCCGCATCGTCACCCTGATCGTCGAGCCGTCGCGAACTCGACCGCATCTCGAAGCTTCGCCGCGGTATCCGCGTCGTTCAAGGCGGTCTTTCCAAAGCCGATCACCGCACCCGCGGATTCCGCGGCGGCCTGCGATTCATCGAGATTCGAGATGAGGAGCGCCGCGACCGGCCGGCCGGCGTGCGCCTCGATCAGTTCGATGCCGTCACCGTACGGAAACCGGCCGTCGAGCAGGCGATTGACCAGCAGGACCATCGGCCCCGTCGAGCCCTCGATTCGTTCGCGAAGTTCGTCTTCGTCGTTCACGGGATGGACGTCGGCATCCGGGAGCACTCGCTGGACGGCGGTCCGGAGCATCCAGGCGTCGGGCGTGCAATGACCGACCGAAAGCACGGTGGCCGGTCGGGGGTCGGATGCATCGGAACTCATTGGTCGGTCTCCAGGGACGACGTTTCGAGGAACGTGGAATCGGCTGCAGGAATCGGAATCTACTCGACCGCGGCGTCCGGGGCTCAGTCGTGACGCTCGAAGGCCACCATGCCCCGAGCCGATACGAGATCGAAGCCGGCGGCGATGCGAATCCGCCGCGGCGCCGGATCGCCGTCGAGCAGCATGCGAACGACGTCGTCCCACACCGAGCGAGGCGTCGATGCCGCAACGGGTTGGAGTTCGATCGCGGCGTCGCGAACCAGCGTGCCGATCCGGCCCGGATCGAGGTCGGGGAAGATGTCCCGTCGCCACGGCGGCGCCCCGAGCGGCGGGATGGACGCCATGTCCCGGACCACGGTCGCGACGGCGGCGATGCGGCCGGCGGCCCCGGGATGAATCGACTCCAGCCGGGGAAGCACGTCGTGCCGGATCATCTCCCGGGCGCGATCTCGCCGGTCATTGGTCGGATCGTGCCGGACCGGCAGGCCCGTCGCCTCCACCAGCGCGGCGATCGCGTCGCGCCGGGCCGCGAGCAGCGGCCGAACCACGCGACATCCCGCGCCCAGGGAACGTTGCTCGGGAATCCCCGAGAGTCCGTCGAGCCCCGTGCCTCGAGCGAGCCGGAGGAGCACGGTCTCCGCCTGGTCGTCGGCGTGATGCCCCGCGAGAATCGACTCCGCTCCCACATCGACCGCAAGCCGGCACAGGGCTTCCCATCGCGCATCGCGGGCGGCGGCGGACGACACGCCTCCCGAGCCCGGTTCCGGCCAGACGAGTCTGGTCGACCTGAATGGAACGTCGAGGGCATTCGCAAGCGTCCCGACCGCCTCCGCATCCGCGGCGGAATCCGACCGGAGCGCGTGGTCGACGTGTCCCACGAAAGGCCGCATGCGTCTGGGACGTCGTCGCCGGGCGAG
>JAACEA010000578.1 GCA_009936695.1 Planctomycetia bacterium | reverse complement strand
GGGGTTGGTCTGCTCCATGTTCGCGACCCGCCGGACGACCTCGATCTGCCGCTCCTCCGGAAGCCCGCCGAGAATCTCGGAGGCCTTGTGATGCGGCAGGTGGCTGACGATGAGCGCGCTGGTCTGGGGATGCTCGTCCTGGATGAAGGTGAGCAGGTTCTCCGTCTCGGCCTTCTGCAGGAATGCGAAGGGCGTCCGCTGCACCTGGGTCTGGATCTGCTGGATCACGCGGTCCGCCACCCCGCCCTCGAGCGAGTCCTTCAGCAGCCGGGTGGCGTAGTCGAGCCCACCTTCACGGGCCCAGCCCTGGGCCATCGCGAGTCCGTAGAACTCGTTGACGATCCCTTCGCCCAGCTGAGAGGGAACGTCACCCAGCGACGCGAGGGCGCGGGTGACCTCCTCCACCGATTCGGTGGGGAGTTCGCGGAGAATCGCACCCGCCGCATCGGGATCGAGCAGCAGGAGCAGCACGGCACTCTTCACCACGCCGTCGAGTTCGTCGGCGAGCTCGGGGAGTTTCTGTCCCGGTCGGATCGTCATGAGCGTTCGGTCTCCGGCATCGCTGGTCAGCCCTCCGTCCTCATCCATCGCCGAAGGAGGGTCGCGACTTCGGACGGCTCCTTCTTGATCAGTTCGTTCAGCTGGTCGAGCATCTGCTGCCGACGCAGCTCCTCGTCGTCCAGTTCGACGCCGACCAGCGCGGGCGTCACTTCGTCCGCCTCACCCACGATCTCCTGCGCGTCGTCCTCCAGCACCGGGGGGACGCCCGCCAGTTCGTCGACCGTCGGCATCGCCTCGGGCTCCGAGGAGCGGCGGACCATCATGAACATCATCGCGAGCGAGACGAGGGCCAGTCCGACGAGCCCGGCGTTCTTCAGGGCCCGGCCCGTGTCGCCTTCGGTGATCCCCGCGAACGTCTCGACCACCGACGTCGTGTCGGCGGCCTGGAGTCCAGCGTCGCTGGCGAAGGGCATGATGGCGACCTTCACTTCGCCCACACCACCATCCCGCAGGCTGGAATTGTCGACCAGCGGCTCGAGCAGGGCGATGATCTCGGTCCGGATCCGCGTCTTCTCGAGTTCGAGCTCCTCCGCGGTCACCTCCGTCGCGCCTTCATCATCCCCGAGCCCCCCACCGGCGTTCGCCCGGATCGCCGCCTTGACCTCGGCCTCCGACAGCAGGATCGCCGCGGTGACCTTGACCGGATGATTCGCCCGCTGGCTGATGTCGGTCCGCACGCCGGGCACGCCGACCACGTTCTCGATCTCCTCGGTCTCGCGGGTCGCGACGTCGACGCCGGACGCGGGATTGCCGTTGATCGAAGCCACCCCGCCCATCTGGGCCTGGGCCGTGCCCGCGTTCGATCGGAAGCCGGGGGATCCGCCGACGCCCGATCCCGCGGGCGTCCGCGACTCGTTGGTCCGCTTCGATCGCTCCGCCTTCACCGGCTTGCCGATCTGGGTCTTCTGTTCGCTGATGTCCGCGACGAGGATCTGCGCGTTCACGCTGACCATGGCCCGCGGAAACGCGACGCGGACCACCCGGGAGAGCCTGGCGATCGCGTCCCGTTCGAAGTCCCGGACCTTGGAGAGATAGTCGCCGCCGGTGCCGCTTCCGTCCTCGCCGAACGTGAAGGTCCGACCGTTTCCACCATCGACGACCGTGATGTTGTCGAGCTCTAGGTCGTTCTCGACCGCGAGCGCGATGTAGGCGATCGACTCCGCGGTGGACCGGTCCAGCTCCCGCGACTTCATGCGGACGTTGACGCTGGCCTTCGGCGCGGGGCCGTCGATGACGAAGGCCTTCCGCTTGCCGGTCGAGACGAGGATGTTGACGCCGTCCACGCCCTCGATCATCCGGATGTTCTTCTCGGCCTCCGAGACGCGGGCGCGTCGCCAGGTCTCCTGCATCTCCGATTCGGCCTGCCAGGACCCGGACCCCGCCGCCGCCGGCGCATCGTCGATCGTCGGGGCGAGTCCGTCGTTCTCCAGCATCTCGGCGATCGACCGCTTCTCGCGGACGTCGACCATGATCACGTCGGCCCCACCGTCCTCGACCTCGTAACCGAGTTCGCGAACCTTGGAGATCGCCGTGGCCTTGTCTTCGATTCGAACCTTGATGGGAGACATCGAGGGTCCCGCGGCATACTGCGAGACGAGGAAGAACCCCATCGCGAGGATGATGGCGAGCGAGCCGATGAGCAGACGGGCCGATGGCCCGAGCTCGCCGAGTCGACGAGAGAGTTCGGTGATGGAATCTCGAAATCGCTGCACCACGGGGGAGGCCTCCATGCCATCCGTCGTGTTTCACGGGTTGTCCCGGCCTCCAAGCCGCGTTCGTCATCCTGACAAGCGACCCGGACCGGTTTCCCTTTCGGCGGCCGGGAGTGGAATCCGGCCGACGAAGGGTGAGTCACACCCGCACGTTCTTCACCTCGTCGTACGCATCGACGAGCTTGTTCCTGACGGCGAGGAGCATCCGAAAGGCGGTATCCGCCGTCTCCGTCGCGACGATGACCTGGTCGAGGGACGCCTCGCCCGTCACCGCATCGATCTTGACCTGCTCCGCGTTCTGCTGGAGCCGGTCGACTTCGGCGATCTGGTTCATCAGATCGGTCTTGAAATCGGCCCCGCCGGTGGCGTTGCGGCCGTTGGCGGGCACCCCAGGCCCCTTGGCGCCGATACCGGCGACACCCTGGTTCGAGTTGTTCGAGACGAGTCCGAGCGGATCACTCATGACGAAGGTCCTGAAAAGGGGAATCGGTCATCACGCGAGAACGCGAAGACCTGCATCGATCATCGACCGGGTGGCCTCCACGGCCTGAATGTTGGCTTCATACGCCCGAAGCGCCTCGATCCCGTCCACCATCGCGGTCGCGTAGTCGACCGC
>JAACEA010000577.1 GCA_009936695.1 Planctomycetia bacterium | reverse complement strand
GGGAGATCCGGATGATGGTGATTCAGGAGGTCTACGATGCGTTGGATCTCCTCGAACTCGGTTGGGCCCGCATCGTCGCGACCCGGAACGCCGAAGCGGATGCACGACGCAATCTCGAAGCACAGAAGCAACTGCTTCAGAACGGATCGACCACCGTCTACGAGGTCTCGATGGCGATCACCGACCTCGGAAACGCCCGGCTCGAGACGATCGATGCCGAAACCGCCTACCAGATCGCCCTGATCGAATTGGCGGGAGCCACGGGCACCACGCTGGGACGACAATCGGTCGAGGTCCTCGCCGAACCGATCCCTGAGATGGGCGACGAATCGACGCCGTGATGAATCCGCTCCGGGCAATGGCGATATCGTCGCCATCGATATCGTCGGCAACCGCGGCACGATCCCGACATGAGACACGACCACGGGCCGCTGGCGATTGCCAGCGGCCCGTGGGGTTCGATCATCCGAGCGTCGGTTTCGAGTCGGGTGAGATCAACTCGCGGCGGCGCGCTGGCGTCGGCCACGCAGGCCGCCGGCGCCGAGGGCGCACCGCCTCGCTACGGGGCTCTCACTGCAGAAAGCGAGTTGGGACGTTGCTGAGCGGGACTGTCGTCAAGGATCAAGGGTCGGGCGTTCGACCAATATCGAGCCACTCGACGAAGGCCAGGTCGTTTACGGCTGGGTCGCGGTGAGCGTCGGCGCGGGTGAGCTGACCATCAACGGCTGGGCGTACGACGACGCCGGTGGCGCGATCGCCGCCGGCCAGATCCCGGCCCCCGGAACGGTCGGCCTGCTCGGTCTCGCTGCCGGTGCAGCAGGCATGCGCCGCAAGCGAACCGCCTGACCGGCGTCGCCGCGAGCGAATTCGATCCGAGAGGACCGCCTCCAGGCTCGCGACACCCTCCGGAGACGCGGCCGTGCACGGCGGTGACCGAATCCCTCCTGACGCCGAATCGAGAAACGCCGGGCGGTGCGAAGCACCGCCCGGCGTGTCCTTGAACAGCGAGTTGAAGCCGATACCCGATCCCGGGCATCCAGCAGGGCCGATTCTTCAGCGTCGACGACGTCGACCGACGACCGCCAGTCCGACGAGTCCCGCCAGCCCTGCGGGACCTGGCACCGGGGTGGAAGCCGCGAATTCGATGACGGTGCCCGTGCCGTTGTTGAACGTCACGGTGATCGGACCGATCTCACCGTCGAACCCAGGCGCCCAAAGGCTTCCAGTGCCGAAGGAGAAGAACAGCACACCCGCCTCACCGTAGGTGCCGGAACCTCCGAGGACCGAACTCGACGTCAGGGTGTCCCAGCCGCCGATGTTGGCTCCGTAATCCCCTTCGGATGAATCGCCCCAGTTGAGGGAGTTGACCCCACTGTCGGTCGTCCAACCGTTCCACTCGTCGGCGGGCGCGTCGATGTTCGAAGCGAGATACGGCTCGGCTTGGATCCGGTTGCCGTACCACTCCGAGCCGGGACTGCCCACGTAGGGATCGGTGTAGATCTGAATGAACCAGTCCGGCGAACCACCGGCCCCCGACTTCTTCGTCGAGTAGTCGATCGAGGCGATGTCGCCGATCGTGAGCGCCGAGCCACCGAACAGCGTTGCACCGGTGATGTAGAACTGGTTCTTGCCGGTTCCCGAGGCGGCGAGGCTGTTCTGGGTGCCGTCGAATCCGCCGACGATCGTCGACGTCGAACCGGCCTCGTTGTACCAGCCCGGATCGTCGGGACTGACTGAGATCGTCGAGTAGACGATGTCACCTGCGAGTGACGGAAGGGTGATGGTCGTCGTGGCGAGCGCAAGACAGGCGCATGCCATCGATGTGGACCTGTTCATCAACTTCATCGAATTGAATCCCCGGAATACGGCCCCCCGGAATGAGCGGCCTTCGTGATGTCTGACGCCGCGGGCGGCGTCGTTGGATGCGGTCCGCGGCCACCGTCGTGCGGTGGATCACGCGGAATCAGCGACTCACCCCGGGACCTTCCCGGCCGGAGCGACCGCCGACCCCTCGATCGAGTGGATTCGGGTACCCCGGTGTGAGCACGAGAGGCTACTGGGCCGACCATCCGGATTCCACGCTGCCGCCCGAAAACCGCAGGTTCGGTCACAATTGGGGTGTCCACCCCAGATGCCGGTCATCAACCTCGTTGCCGGAAAGAAGTTGACACTTTGTCAGCAGGCGTGCATCCTACTCGACTCCCTTTTCAGACCCTCGAACCCCCCCCGGAGATTGTTCGATGAAGATTCAGTCAGGAGTAGCCATGGTGGCCGCAGCGTGCCTTCTCGGCCCCGCATGGGCCCAGGAATCGCTGCCATTCCCCAAGGCCCCGTCCGCGTCGAAGCCCGGCCTCACCATCCAGGGCTCCACCCACCAGAAGCGGGTCGAACCGCGACGGATCGCCGAGGACGCCCCCAACATCCTGATCGTGCTCATCGACGACGTGGGCCCGGCGACCGCCGACACCTACGGCGGTGAGATCGCGACGCCGACCCTGAGCCGCGTCGCGGATGCCGGGATCTCGTTCAACCGATTCCACTCGACCGCCATGTGCTCGCCCACCCGGGCGGCCCTCCTGACCGGTCGGAACCACACCCGGGTCGGGAACGGCCAGATCTGCGAACTCGCCAACGACTGGGACGGCTTCAGCGGCGCGATCCCGAAGACCTCGGCCACCGTCGCCGAGGTCCTGAAGAACTACGGATACAACACCGCCGCCTGGGGCAAGTGGCACAACACGCCGGCCGAAGAGACGACCTCCAAGGGACCGTTCGATCGATGGCCCACGGGTTACGGCTTCGAGTACTTCTACGGATTCCTCGCCGGCGAGGCCTCCCAGTACGAGCCGCACCTGGTCCGCAACACGACCGTCGTCGATCCCCGCGAGCTCCATCGCGAGGACTACCACGTCACCGAGGACCTCGCCGACGACGCCATTCGCTGGCTTCGCGAGCAGGAGGCCTTCGCGCCCGACAAGCCGTTCCTCATGTACTTCTCGACCGGCGCCGCGCATGGCCCCCACCACGTGCCGCGAGAATGGGCGGACAAGTACAAGGGCAAGTTCGACGATGGCTGGGACGCGTACCGGGAACGCGCCCACGCCCGGGCGAAGGAACTCGGCTTCATCCCCGAGGATGCCGAACTCACCCCGCGTCCGGACAGTCTCCCCTCCTGGGATTCGATCCCCGAGAACGAGAAGCCCTTCCAGCGGCGACTCATGGAGGTCTTCGCCGGCTTCGTCGAGCACACCGATCATCAGATCGGCCGGATTCTCGACGAGATCGAGGCGGAAGGCCGGCTCGACAACACCATCGTCATCTACATCTGGGGCGACAACGGCTCCTCGGCCGAGGGCCAGCGAGGCACGATCAGTGAACTCCTCGCCCAGAACAGCATTCCCACGACCATCGACGACCACCTTCGCACGCTCGAGGAACTCGGCGGCCTCGACGCCCTCGGCTCCGCGAAGACCGACAACATGTATCACGCCGGCTGGGCGTGGGCAGGCAGCTCGCCCTACAAGTCCACCAAGCTGATCGGCGCCCATTTCGGAGGCACCCGCCAGCCGCTGGCCGTCGCCTGGCCGGACAAGTTGAAGCAGGATGGCACCCCGCGCCCGCAGTTCCATCACGTCATCGACATCGCGCCGACGCTCTACGAGATTCTCGACATCACGCCGCCGCGAACGGTGAACGGGATCCCGCAGGACTCGATCGACGGCACCAGCATGCTCTACACCTTCGATGATCCGAAGGCCGAGGGGCGTCGCACCACCCAGTTCTTCGACATCATGGGCAGCCGGGGCATCTATCACGACGGCTGGTTCGCGGGCACCTTCGGCCCACGTGAACCCTGGACTCCGGGCGCCCCTCCCGGAATCATGGAGTGGAACCCCGAGAACGACGTCTGGGAGCTCTACAACCTCGAAGAAGACTGGTCCCAGGCGAACGATCTCGCGGCGGAGATGCCCGAGAAGGTCGAGGCGATGAAGAACCTCTTCCTCGTGGAGTCGGCACGGAACAACAACCTGCCGATC
>JAACEA010000576.1 GCA_009936695.1 Planctomycetia bacterium | reverse complement strand
GGGTACGGCGGAAAAAGACGATACTGAAGACGTCGTTTTTCGCCCCGATCGTGGGGGCACGTTCCCCGACGGAACGGCCGTGAATTGCGGTACCGTGCCCTGCTTCGATCCCCATGGAGAATCCCCATGTCCGCCCGCTTCCTCATCGCGTCCATTCAAGACAGCCCCGAAGGCGCGCAGGTTCCGATCGAATCGGTCCCGGTCGATGGTGCCGTGCCGTCCGTCGACCACGTCGCGGACCAGAACGCGTTCCTGTTGATCGCATTCCCCGTGATCATGCTCTTCGCGGGAGCGATTCTCCATCTCGCGAAGCGTCGACCCGCGAACGCCGCCGAATCCTGCATGGCGCCTGGCGAGAAGGGCGGTCTGATCCTGATGGGGATCGGGGCGTTGCTCACGGGTCTCATGTTCGTCTACATCATGGTGGCCTGACCGCCGCCGGGGAATCTCCCGCATGATCCGTCTCGTCAATCTCTTCGGTCTGTTGCTGGTCGGTCTCGGTCTGCTCGCGTACTTCGGCTTCGCCGACGCGGCGGAGCGGAGCTGGACCGCGCTCATCCCGGCCTTCGCCGGCGTGCCGCTGCTGGTCTGCGGCTGGATCGGTCGCCGCGAAGGTGCCCGCAGGCACGCGATGCACGCCGCGATGGTGGTGGCGCTCCTCGGGGTGATCCTCCCGCTTGGTCGGTTGATCCCGGTCTCGATCAAGAACGGGTTCGTGTTCGATTCCAAGTCGGGCACGATGATCGCGATGTCCGCCCTGAGTCTCGTGCTGCTCGTGCTCGGAGTCCGCTCGTTCATCGCCTCCCGACGAAGTCCGGAGGCGGGATGAGCGAGATCGAACCGGCGATCGTCTTCGAGAACGACGAGTTCCTGGTACTGGACAAGCCGAGTGGGTGGCATTCGGTCGCGGGCAAGGGCGACCGGATCGGCGAACGCAGCGTCGAAGCCTGGCTTCGAGATCGCGATCCCGAAGCGGAGCATCTTCCGGAAGCGGGACTGGTCCATCGGCTCGATCGGGGGACGAGCGGGTGTCTGGTCGTCGCCAAGACCTTCGAGGCGAGCGACGTGCTGCAGGAGCAGCTTCGGGACGGCCGGATCGACAAGCGGTACCTCGCGGTGACGGAGGGTCGACTTCCGAATCGGAAGGGCGAGTTCCAACTCCACTTCAACAGCCGGTACAAGGGGTCGAAGAAGATCAAGGTCACCCGGGAGGGCGACCACACCGTGCGGGGTCGATGTCGCTGGTGGAAGCTCGAGGACTTCGACCCGGGCCCGCGGCGAACCGTGCTCGAGGTGGATCTGATGGGTCGGGGTCGTCGGCACCAGATCCGAGCGGGGCTGGCCTTCCTCCGGGCTCCGCTGGTCGGTGACACGCTCTACGGCGGGCCGGAGGCGGATCGCGTGATGCTCCACGCCTGGTGGATCTCGATCGAGGGTCGACGATTCGAGACGAAGATCCCCGCGGAGTTCGGTCCGCCGGCAGACGCGTCGGACGATCAGTGACCGGTGTCCACGAACCGCCGGAGACGTTCGATGAGTTCCGGAGAGGCGGTGGACGCGATCTTCGGAGGGCTCTTGAGACTCGCAAGATGATCGAGCTTCCGGCCGATCTCCGTCTCATCCATGGCGACCTCGATGCCGGGGCGGGTCGCGAGTCGCTGGGACGTCGCGATCTGATGGTCGTTTCGAGTCTCGTTGCGGGCGGCATGTCGCGGCATGACCAGAATCGGCTTGCCGTATTGCAGGGCGGTGAGGATCGATCCCATGCCGGCATGGGCCACGAGGACGGAACACCCCTCGACCCGTTCCTTGAACTCAGAGGGCTCCATGAACTCGGTGTAGGACATGTTCGCGGGTTCGAGTTCGCTCGGGCCGATCTGCGCGAAGAGCTCGGCTTCGGGATGGGCTCCGGCCCATGCATCGACCGCCTCGATCAGTCGATCGAAGGCCATCTGGTATCCCACCGTGACGAAGATCAAAGGACGCTCCCCGCGTGTTCGACGCCCGAGGCTTCCGCCACGTGCGGCCATTGAGAGAGGACGAGTGATGCGTGTGGTCGGATCTGCTGGCCCGACAACGAGAGCTCCTCCGCGTTGGCGATCGAATCGACCCAGCAGGTCTTCGCGCCGATCCATCGTCCGAACCGGATGGCGAAGTATCCCGGCGCGGCGCCCGTCGAGATCACCACGTCGGGTCGAACCGCGATCACGATCCAGAAGAGCTTCAGCGCCATGACGAGGAGCTTGATCTTGTTCCAGCGCGTGGCGTCCGGAATGACTCGAAAATCAGATTCCGGCACGTCGCTTCGGTAGGTCGGACGCACCGTCACGTAGGTCACGTGCGCGTCTTCGAAGGCGGGCCGCATCCGCATCAACTGGACCCAGTGGCCACCCCCGGAGGCGACGGCGAGGATCTTTCGAGGTCGGGACCGTCGAGCGGACATCAGAGGGT
>JAACEA010000575.1 GCA_009936695.1 Planctomycetia bacterium | reverse complement strand
GCCGCGCCATCGATCGGTGTCGTAGTACGCCTGCGGCCGCGTCCAGAAGACGTTGACGTTGGCCATGTAGATGCGACCGAACCGGCCTTCGAGGATCGCGCGGCGAAGAAGCTGGAGCGTGGCGTTGAAACGGTTCTGCTTCACCACGAACAGCCGGACGCCGGCGTCGTCGCACGCCTCCACCATCCGGAGGCCGTCCCGCCACCGGGTGGCCATCGGCTTCTCCGTCATCACGTGGACGCCGGCGGCCGCGGTCTCGATGGTCTGTCGGGGGTGCATGCCGCTGGGCGTGCAGATCGCGACGATGTCGGGCTCCGTCGCGGCGAGCATCTCGGGCAGGGTCGCATGACGCGGCGTGGCTTCGGGAATGAAGTCCTGCTCGAGCCGCGCCGGGTCGGTGTCACAGACGCCGGCCAGCTCCAGATCGTCGGCAAGCTCCGCGATGGCTCGGAAGTGATTCTTCGCGATCCGGCCACAGCCGGCCACGCCGATTCGGATCCGTCGGCCCTGGATCGATTCTGCTTGCCTTCCGATCAATTGATGAGCCCTTTCCGCGATCAAACATCGGCGTCGACGCCCCGAGGGGCGGATTCCGGAGTCTATCGGATTCCGGTCGATTCCGGGTCAACCGGCGGGCTGGCGACTGCAGGTCCGCTCGACCGTGTCGGCCACCGTCTCGATCTCCGCCGGGGTCATGGAAGGAAACAGCGGGAGGGACAGGCATCCGGCGAACCAGGTATCGGAGTGGGGACAGCCGCCCTCGGGAATCCGGGCGAGTTTCCGCCAAACCGACATGAGGTGGAGCGGTTTGTAGTGGACGCTGGTTCCGATTCCCGATGCCGCGAGTTCGTTCGCGAAGTCGTTGCGGTCAAGTCCCGACTCGGGATGGAGGTGGATCACGAACAGATGCCAGGCATGTGAATCGGGCCGCTGCTCCAACGCGGGAAGCGTCAGCTCGTTCAGGTGCCCGAGGCGTTCGTGATATCTGGTGGCGATCCGGCGCCTCGCATCCCGGCTCTCTTCGGACCGTTCGAGCTGGGCCAGACCGATCGCGGCGGCGACGTCGGTCAGGTTGTACTTGTACCCCGGGGCGACGACGTCGTACTCCCACGCGGCGCCGACCCGGGTGTGTCGGTCCCACGCGGACCGGTCGATTCCATGGAGTCGCATGCGACGGATCCGCGACGCGATCTCGTCGTCGTCGGTGGTGACCATCCCGCCTTCGCCCGTCGTGATCGTCTTGTTCGCATAGAAACTGAAGCAGCAGGCGACCGACCCCACCGCGCCTCCGACGGGGGTTCCATCCACATGCAGGGCTGGGAAGGCGTGTGCGGCGTCCTCGATCACCTTGACGCCGCGCTTCTCGCAGACGTCGATGATTCCCGGTGATCCGGGGGTGCCACGCAGTCGGCAGGCGGCGCCGGTCAGATGCACGGGAATGATGCAGTCGATGCCCGGATGAGCGTCGAGGGCCGCCTCGACGATGTCGGGGGTCAACAGGCCGGTGGTGGGATCGACGTCGGCGATCCGGACGAGTCCGCCGAGGTACTCGACGACTTCGGCGGTGGCGGTGAACGTCACGCTGGGAACCAGGACCTCCGATCCCGGACCGATTCCCGCAGCCTCGCACGCGAGGTGCAGGGCTGCCGTGCAGGAGTTGACGGCGATGGCGTGCTTCGCACCGGTGGCCTCCGCGAAAGCCGCCTCGAAGTCGAGGACCCGGCCGCCACTGGTCAGCCAGCCGCTCTCCAGTACTTCACGGACGTATCGAAGTTCGTTTCCGCTCGCATCGACGCGGAAGAAGGGGACGTTCATTGCGAGGATTCTCCCCCATCGGGAGCCCGGGATCCAGTCCGCGGGCCCAGAACCGCCCCAGCGGTCGCAAATAGCAGCATCAGGTCCCCGAGGAATGATCGATCTTGAACGTACTGTTCGGCGAGTTTCAGCTTCCGAGGGAGAACCTCCTCGCGATACGCCGAATCCGGATCAGGAGCAGCGGCGAGGATGGATTCCTCATCGCGGAATCGGATCGACGCGGGATCGGTGAGGCCCGGCCGGACCGTGAGCACCCGGTCCCATCGGTCCCGATGCACCTCGGTCCATTTCGGGACCTCCGGCCGTGGGCCGACGAGGCTCATCTCGCCGACCAGGACATTCCAGAGTTGAGGGAGTTCGTCCAGCTTGGTCCTGCGGAGAAAGCCTCCGACGCGGGTCACCCGGGATCGGTCGCCCGCGTCGAATGATCCGTTCGCAGCATCGGGGCGCACCGTCATGGTCCGGAACTTGAGGATTCGAAAGGGGCGCCGAGCGCGGCCGACCCTCGTCTGGCGGAAGAAGGGTCCCCCCGGGCTGGTGGTCGCGACCAGGACGGCGATGCAGAGCAGCAGGGGCGCAAGCACGAGGATCGCGGTCGTGGCCACCGAGATGTCGAAGCATCGTTTCATGTCCGGTCGCTCGGCGGGTGCGATCGAATCGCGGCAACGACATGGCTTCGCAGCATCGGAATCAGATGGAGCAACCGGTAGATCGGCACGCCGAATCGAGTCGCGACTCGAGCGATCGGAGGCGCGAGCGTCGTCCGCCGGACCGAAATCTCCATGTCGGGGAAGAGGTTCTGGATGCGATGGATCGGAACCCCCCGGACGTCCGCGTTCCGAGGATTGTCGTAGAGGAAGTCGTACCAGAGAATGATTCCCGCCGGTCGTACGACGCGCATCATCTCGCGGGCGAGCCGGGCCTGAATCTCGTCGGAGAGGATGGAGGTGAAGACGAGGCTGGTGAACACCACGTCGAAACGATCGTCATCGAATTCCATTCGAGTCGCGTCGCCGCACCGAAGTCCGACTTCGTCGGGTAGCGACTTGCGGGCGGTGGAGATGCGGTCCTCGAGCAGGTCGATGCCCTCGAGATTCTCCGGCTCCAGGCCCAGGCCGATCAGTCGGTGCAGCTCGCCCCCGCTTCCGCAGCCGACTTCGAGAACCCGCAGATCCGAGCGGGCCGGGAGGCCGGGAGAATCGAGGAACGCCGCATAGTGGCGTTCCCGGTCCAGTCGTATCCGCTCGACGGGAAGGGAGTCCGGGCCGTCGACACGTCGCTGGTATGCGCGGGTCATCCGTTCGAGCTCCGTTTCGTTCCGCGGCTTCATGCGGTGCTTCCCGACCGCGCATGCCGCGTCGCGATCGCTTCCATCAGGCGGCCGGCCAGCGACTCGAAGTCGTGGTGCTCGAGCACATGACGTCGCCCGTTCTCCCCCATTTCGTTCCTGCGATCCGGGTCGAGCGACGCGAGTCGATCGATCGCCTTCGCGAGGGCGGGGGGATCGTCGGCGTCGACCCGGATGCCGCAGTCGGCTTCGGTGACGGGGTCGTTCCCCGCGGTGTAGGACCCGATGATCGGACGGCCGCACAGCATGGCGTCGTAGATCTTGTTCAAGCCGATGCCGAAGCGATAGATGGAATGCCCGCGAAGCCCCGCATACACCGCGTCCCCTTCGGTCATCGCGGAAAGGGCGGACGCTCGATCGACGCGGTCGATGAATCGGGCATGGACGTTTGCGAGTCCGTCGGCGAGTGATCGCAGACGATCCTTCGCCGCGCCCTCTCCGATCGTCACGAGGCCGAATCGACCCGACGGAAGCGCATCCATCGCCCGAATCAACGTGTC
>JAACEA010000095.1 GCA_009936695.1 Planctomycetia bacterium | reverse complement strand
GACGGCGTCTCGGACATGCTCACCGCCGCGGTGCTGGGCGAGGAATTCGGAATCGCGGTCCGCAACGGTCGTTTCTGCTCGCATGTGCACAGCGATCGCCTGCTCGCCGACGGGGATCCGGACGGCGCGGTCCGAGCCTCGATCGGTCTCTTCAACGACGAGACCGACGTGGACGCCTTCCTCGCGGCCGTGGAGGTCGTGCGTCGCAAGGCCTGGAAGGGCACCTACACCGAGCGAGGCGGACAGGTGTCCGGCCAGAACGCCGGCCGGTGCGCCGACCGATGGATGGAAAACGCCGAGAACCCCTGAGTCCCGCGAACGCCGCACTGGAGACGATGATGTCCGAGCCCGTCGAGATCGTCTGCGATGCCTGTGAGCGTTCGTTTCCCGCGGAACCCACCGTCGAGAAGGTCGCCTGCCCCTACTGCGGCGACGTCAATCGCGTCCCGTCGTCGGTGCCGGTGGAGACGCCCGCGACCGCGCCTGACTCGAACGATCGCCCCGACACCGAGGAACGATTCCTGCGGGTCGCCCGACCCGCGCTGGTACGGGGTCACCCCATCGCGAGCCTCGCCTCGTCGACGACCACCCTCGCCGGCGGTGGATTCCTGATCCTCGCACTGACCTCGCCGAGCATCCCCCACTGGATGTGGTGGATCGGGCTCGCGGTGCTCCTCGCGGGCGGCGGATGGATGACCTGGATCTTCGTGCTCGGCCATCGATGGGATCGTCTTCGAATCACCTCCCGGCGGACGATCGATGAACGAGGGATCGTGATGCGGAGCACCTCGGAGGTCCTTCACCAGCACGTCCGAAACATTCGAATCACCCAGAGTTTCTGGCAGCGGATCGTCGGAATCGGTGATCTGGAGATCGACAGTGCCGCCGGTGACGGCGTGGCGGACATTCGAATCCGGAACGTCCCCGATCCGGACGGCATCAAGCGGATCATCGACGCGGCCCGCGGCCTCGGCACCACCGAGGACTGATCCGCCCGGGCCGACGACGGTGCCGGCGGCCGCCATGGTCGCCACCCGCTTCGAACGGGAAATCGAGTCCTGCTCCGAGTACCATGCACGACTCGCCAGAGCAACGGCTCCGCGACCCCGTTCCACCTCACCCCCGACCGAGCCCGACATGAAGATCCACGAGTACCAGGCCCGACAACTCCTCGCCGACGCCCGCATCCCGGTCCCCGCCGGCCGCATGGTCGAGACCGTGGAGGACGCGGTCGCGGAGACCGAGCAACTGCTCGCCGCCGGCGAGACCCTGGTGGTGGTGAAGGCCCAGGTGCATGCCGGTGGCCGTGGAAAGGCCGGCTTCGTCAAGCTCGTCCGTTCGGTCGACGAAGCCCGGGAGGCGGCGAGCTTCATGCTCGGCAACCGCATGGTCTCGGTCCAGACCGGCCCCGAAGGCATCGAGGTGAATCGACTCCTCGTCGCCGCCGGTGTCGACATCGAGAAGGAGTACTACGTCGCGGTGACGCTCGATCGCAGCCGCGGCGTGAACACGCTGATCGCCAGCGCCGAGGGTGGCGTCGAGATCGAGACCGTCGCCCACGAGAATCCCGATGCGATCCTCACGGTCGCGATCGATCCCCGCACCGGACTCGAGGCGTTCGAGGCCCGCGCCCTCGCGACCCGCCTGGGATTCCATGGCCGCCAGATCCAGCAGGCCGCGTCGATCATGCAGCGACTCGCGGGTCTCTACGAATCGACGGACGCGAGCATCGTCGAGATCAACCCGCTGATCGTGACCCCGCCGTCGGAGGACGCACCGGACGGTCGCGTGCTCGCCATCGACGCGAAGTTCGGATTCGACGACAACGCCCTCTTCCGACACCCCGATCTTCAGGCCATGCACGATCCCACCGAAGAGAACCCCGCGGAGATCCGTGCGCAGGAGTCCGGGCTTTCCTACGTCGCCCTCGATGGGACGATCGGATGCCTGGTCAACGGCGCCGGGCTCGCGATGAGCACCATGGACATCGTGAAGCTGCACGGCGGCGAGCCGGCGAACTTCCTCGACGTGGGCGGCTCCGCCACCAAGGAGTCGGTGACCGAGGCATTCCGAATCATTCTCGGCGACGGCCGCGTGAACGGCGTGCTCGTGAACATCTTCGGCGGCATCATGCGGTGCGACACCATCGCCTCCGCCATCGTCGCCGCCGCCAAGGAGGTCGGGTTCGAGGTCCCGCTCGTGGTTCGACTCGAAGGCACCGAGGTCGATGCGGCCCGGCGGATCCTCGAGGACGCCAAGACCGAGATTCCCACGATGCGGACCGCCGGCGATCTCGCGGAAGCGGCGGCGCTGGTCTGCGACGCGGTGGCCTGACTCGGATCACGCCGATCCACCAACCGGAGCGAGCACCTTGCTGATCCTCTTCGACATCGACGGCACGCTGCTTCGCAGTGGTGGCGCGGGCCCGCGGTCCATGGCCCTCGCGATGAAGGAACTGCACCCGCCCCGACACCCCGGGGACGAGGTGGACCACGCGCGGCTCGACACCGCCGGTTGGCTCGATCCGTTGATCTGGCGGGCGATGCTCGAGCAGCTCGGACACGCCCCCGAGGACGACGGCCACGAGCGGTTTCGAACGACCTACGGCTCGATCCTCGCGAAGATCATCGAGGAGGAGGGCCCGGTGTACGCACTGGAGGGCGCCGGTGACGCCGCCCGCTGGGTCCACGAACACCCGACCCTGGAGTCGGCCCTCCTCACCGGCAACTACCCCGAGACCGGTCGCCTCAAGATCGAGGCCGCCGGGCTCGATCCCGATCACTTCCGCTTCGGCATTACATTACAT
>JAACEA010000574.1 GCA_009936695.1 Planctomycetia bacterium | reverse complement strand
TAGATCACGTTCTCCATGTCCTCGACGTTGAGGCCGCCGCGGCTCAGGGCGTCGCAGATGGTGGCCAGGACGCCCGGACGGTTGAAGTGCCGGATGGTGAGGCTCGCCGCCCCGGTACCGGACGCGATGTTGATGCAGTTCGGCGTGTCGCCGGTCTCGAGATGGACCCGGATCACCCGGACGGCCTCGGCTGCGATCGCGGCCTGGGCCTGATCGGTGGACGCGCCCACGTGATGGGTGCCATACACGCCGGGAAGCTTCACGATGTCGTCTTCGAAGTCGCCGGTGCCACTTCCCGGCTCGTTGGCGAAGACATCGAGCCCCGCGCGGATGCCCTTCTCCTCGATGGCGGCGGCGAGGGCGTTCTGGTCGATCACCGATCCACGGCTGGTGTTCACCAGAATCGCGCCGGGTTTCATCGCGGCGAGGAACTCGGCGGAGATGAGATGGCGGGTGTCGTCGTTCGCGGCCACGTTCACGGAGATCACGTCGCACATCCGGGCGAGATTGATGAGGTTCTCGCACGCATGGCAGCCCGCGGACTCGGCCCGGGGCTCGGTGATGGAGCGGCTCCACGCGAAGACCCGCATGCCGAAGGCGTTCCCGCGATCCGCGATGGCCTCGCCGATCCGGCCGAGTCCCACGATGCCGAGGGTTCTTCCCGCGAGTCCGGGCGCCTTGGAATACTGCTTCTTGTTCCAGACACCCGCACGCAGGTCGGCCACCTGATCGGGAATGCGGCGGTCGCATCCCAGGATGAGGCCCCAGGCCAGTTCGGCGACCGCGAGCGAGTTCTTGCCCGGGCAGTTCGCCACCGAGATGCCGCGGCCACTCGCGGCCGGGACGTCGATGTTGTCAGTGCCAGCGCCGGCGCGGACGATCAGCGCCATCTGTCCCGCCGCGTTGATCGCGTCGGCCCGGACCTTGGTGGAACGGACGACGAGAATCTGCGGATCGTGTTCGGCGATCGCCGCGGGCAGCGTCTCGGGGGTGAGGTCGGGATGGGACTCCACGCGATGGCCGAGGGACTCGAGGGTCTCGATGCCGGACGCGTCGAACTTGTCGGCGATCAGGATCGTCGCGCCCTCGGACGTGTCGGTCGGATTCGTGGAGGACTGGGGCTGGGACATGGTTCCATTGCTCATTGAACGGGCTCCCGGTTGGTCTCGAATCGATGGGCGAAGAGTCCGCTCCGGAGTTTCGGCTCGAACCAGGTGGACTTGGGTGGCATGATCTCGCCCGCATCGGCGACGCGAAGGAGCTCGGTCATGCTGGTGGGATGCATGCTGAACGCGACCGCCCATTCGCCGGCGTCGACGAGACGTTCCAGTTCGGCCACACCCCGGCTCCCGCCCACGAATCCGATCCGGTCGTCGATGCGAGGGTCCCCGATGGAGAGCAGGGGGCCGAGCACGCGATCCTGAAGCAGGGCGACGTCGAGACAGGCGATCGGATCGGCTCGATCGATGGTGGATTCGTCGAAGGTGAGCCGATGCCAGCCCGAGCCGAGTCTGATGCAGACCGAGCCGGAGTCGGTCGGTTCGGGCGTGATTCCGTCGGCGATCGCCTCCACCGCGCCGACCGAGCCCAGTCGTTCGAGGAAGTCCGTTTCGGACATCCCGGCGAGGTCCCGGACCACGCGGTTGTAGGGAAGGATCTGAAGCTCGGATTCCGGGAACACCACCGCGAGGATGCGGTTGTATTCCTCGTCACCGCGGTGGTCGGGATTCCGGGCCGCCCGTTCCGACGCGATTCGACCGCCGGCCGCGGAACGATGATGGCCGTCGGCGATGTAGAGCTCCGGGACGTCCGCGAACATCGCACTGAAGGCGGGGGCGTCCTTGACCCGCCAGAGCGTATGGGTCACATCGTCGCTCACGAAGTGCATCAGAGGGCGATCGGTCGTGGCGGCGACGATCGCGGACTTGATGTCATCGGCGTTGGGAGCGGCATCCCGAAAGGCGAGGAACACGGGTTCCGCATGAACGCTCGAGACGTCGAGGTGACGCGTCCGATCGTCCTCCTTCTCGGGACGTGTCTTCTCATGGCGGCGGATGGTTCCGCTCTCGTATTCCGAGGCGTCGACCGTGCACACCAACCCGAGCTGGCGGTGACCGTTTCGAACGAGTCGGTACACGAAGAGACCGGGTTCATCCTCCTCCACCAGGACATCCGCATCGATGAGTCGCTCGAGATTCGATCGGCCTTGCTCGTAGACCTCCGAGGCGTAGGGGTCGGCGTCCATGGCGAAGTCGATTTCAGGACGGATGACGCGCAGATAACTGTTCGGACGTCCTTCGGCGAGGCCGCGGGCCTCTGCGGTCGAGATGACGTCGTAGGGGGGGCATGACACCTCCGCGGCGTGCGGCGGATGTGGTCGGATGGCCTTGAACGGGTGGATGATGCTCAAGCGGAACCTCCTTTCCGGACACGGATCCGGCGTTCCGCATTCTACCTTCAGAACCGACTTTGGAACGACTTGCACGGATCCGCGACGAGCCGGACCCGTGGAGGAGGGGGGGCTTGGAGAACCCACCGAAACGATCGACTTTCCGCTGAAGGGAAAGGGGAGGCGATCCGATATCTAGTGCGACGGCTCGCGTGGGGTGAGCCGTCGAGAGAGCCCGGTCGCTGGAGAGCGACCGATCACCACCTGAGCACGCCAGACATGACGACGCACGACGACACCGTACACGGAACCGGATTCATCTCCTCGACCCTCTCGATCTCCGGGGGGACGCCGATCGACGGATCGGCCACCCTGTTCCATCTCGATGGGGAGCGCTTCGGCGAGATGCACTCGCTGGTCGAACTGGCGATCTCGGATCAGGCCCTCGAAGGTCGGGCCGCCACCCCGCTCTCGGCCGGTGCCGCGGTATCGCTCGGCTTCGAGGCGCCGGGGACGCCGGCACGGCACGGCGAGGTCGTCAAGTGCGATCCCTGTGGCGAGGGTTGGCGGATCGGCATCCGCCTCGCCGCCGCGGCCTGATCGATCACCGCTGGAGTCCGACGACAACAAGCACTGAAGCGATCCCGTCCGGCGGTCCGGTCGGGATCGTCGCATTCCGGGGGGATCCGGCGTCGGCGACGACGCCGGTTTTCGGACGGTGGAGCGCCGACTGGATGATCTGGCGCGGATCGCCCGGTGTGGAGGCGATCGGATTCGGCCCGTTCCACCGGTGCAGGATCGATTCACGATCTCGTTGAACCGAAGTTCCACCTGCCGGACAAATCGTCCGGTGTTGGACGTCGTCGCTGGAGGGAAGGACGACTCGCCAACTTCGCCCGATCGGTCGTGGTGCGGACGATCGGGTGTTTCCGGCGGTGACCACGTGTGTCTCCGTGAACGAGGCGGCGGAGTGCCGCGAAGTGTGTAATCGAAACGAATCTTCCCGCTAAGGAGCTGGACACATGAACAAGCGTCGAAACAACGTCAAGCGTGGCTTCACCCTGATCGAAATCCTGATCGTGGTCGTGATTCTCGGCATTCTCGCCGCGATCATCATTCCGCAGTTCACGGATGCCGCCCAGGATGCCGGTGCCTCGAGCGCCCGCAGCCAGCTGCAGACCATGCGGAGCCAGATCGAGCTCTATCGGGTTCAGAACAACGGTGCGGCGCCCGCCGACGATGGTGCCGGTGCCGGCCCCTGGACCGAGCTGGTCACCGAGAACTACATCCGTTCCGCCCCGAACTGGCCGAACGGGTTCGCGTCGGTCTATGACGCCACCGCCGGTGATCTCACGCTCACCTTCGACACCACCGTCGCGCCGGTTCCCGACGTCGACGGCAACGGCGCCAGCGAGGCGGCCGATGTGACGGCCATCGAAGCCTGGTGATCCAGCGACGATGAACAACGCGGCATCCCGATCGAAAGGTCGGGATGCCGCTTCGTCCATCCCGTCGGCGAACGTCGGCGCCGGATGGTCTTGAGGAAAATCTCGAGCATGTTCCGGGGCAGGGGCGATTCGCCTCGAAAAGGGAGCATTGGGATGAGTGAACGCAGTCGATCGACGCCGGCCGGATCATCGCGAGGATTCACCCTCATCGAGATCCTGATCGTGGTCGTGATCCTCGGAATTCTCGCGGCGATCATCATTCCGCAGTTCGCCAGCGCCCAGAGCAGCGCCCGGGCGACCGCGATGCGGTCACAGCTCGGAACCGTGCGGAGCCAGATCGCGGCCTGGCAGGTCCAGAACAACGGCCGGGTCCCCGGTGGCGTCTCCGGAACCGCCGAGGAAGCGATGGATCAACTCATCGACGACGGGTTCCTCACCCGCACCGTCTACGTGTCGTCGGGCTTCGTGTGGATCTGGGATCCCGTGAGGGCCGAGTTGGAGCTCGAGTACGACGCCACGATCGACCCCTCCATCCCGGATGCGGATGGAGACGGTGATGGTGACGCCGACGACGTCTCGGTGATCCGAGCCTGGTGATGGTCGGGCTCCGATCGGGGACTTCTCGAATGCCACGGGGCGGATTCGCCGCACCGTTCACCGTCGATCGGGTACCGCCGATCCGTCTGGCGATCGAGCTCCTGGTCCTCGCCGTGGTCGTGACGATGTGGACGTCGGGCGCCGTGGCGAAGTTGGGATCGAGCCTCGCTTCCGATCGAGCCGATCTCGTCGAGACGCAACGCCGGATGACGCTGCAGTGGATGCGCGGCGTGGTTCCCCCGGATGCGACCGTCGTCGCCTGGTTCGCGGGCGATGCCTCGGACGATCTGATGCTCGTCTGCCGATTCGCGGGAAGTGGATCGGAACCGACCTGGTCCGAGACCATGGTGCTCTGGAATCGGGCGACCGTGCCCGGAGTGCTGGTGGGAATCGCGGATCGCCCCATCGAACTTCCGCCGCGGGACGCGACGATCGACGCCTGGAGGTTGTACCTCATGGATTCGAGGGTCCGGCTGCTCCCGCTGGGGCGTCCCGACGCCGTGCGACGAACGACCTCCACGGACTCGACTATCGGACGAAGGATTCCGATCGATCCATGCCTCCAGTGAGCCCGAAGGCCCGACGATTGCGCCGATCCTGCCGGTCGCCTTGCTCACCGTTTGCCGTCGTGGGGCAAGTCCACCTCAGATCGGCCGGGGAGATGCCGATGTGATCAGGGACGAGTCCCTCCCTAGAGGAAACACCATGCGACCTGAACGATCCCTTCGACGTCTTCTCGTGATCAACTCGCTGCTCGCCGTCGCGTTGACCTGGACCCTGTTCGTCACCGCCGGACCGCTCGTCGGTTCCGCGGAGGCCGCGGGCCAGTATCGATCGACGCGTCGAACCGGTCCCCCCGCGGAAGCCCTGACCGGGGTCGGAAACGCGGCGGCCCGACAGCGAAAGGAGATCATCGATCGCCTTGGAAAGGTCGAGCAGCAGCTTGCCGAGATGTCGGCGACGCTCACCTCTGGAAAGGTCGGCGTCCGCATCGTCAACACGGACGAGCTCTCGATCGACTACGACCGCCTGGCGGACGCCGTTCGATCGCGGAGCGAGTGAATCGATCGTGTCGGAACCCATGCAACGATGAAGCGACGCGCCTACACCCTCGTCGAACTCGTGATCGTGATCGCGATTCTCGGGCTCGCCGGAGCCCTTCTGGTGCCCCGACTCATCAACGCCGACACCTTCACGGTGCAGGCCGCGGTGCGTTCGGTCATCGCGGACCTGACCTTCGCCCAGACGGATGCGCTCGCGATGCAGCGGATTCGTCGTTTTCAGTTCCTGCGTGATGCGAACGGACGGCTCCACGGCTACGCGATCATCGCCCCGTCCAACCAGTCGCTCTACGACGCGAGCTTCGACGTCGAAAACGCCGAATATCTCGACGACCGGACGGCCATCGGGACCGACGGTCGTTTCATCGTCGATTTCGACCAGGACGACCGATTCGCGGGGGTCGAGATCACGGACGTCGACCTCGGCGGCAACGACTGGGTCGCGTTCGACTCGCTCGGGGGCCCGCTCCAGGCGGGGGGGGCGCCCCTCACCAGCACCGGCGAGGTCCGGATGCGCGGGGCGAGTGGGGCCTATTTGCTCCGTTTGAGTGGATTCACGGGAAAGATCACCGTCGAACGGATCGAAGAATGATTCGGGTCCGTCGGCGTTGACGCCGGCCGAGCGAGGGAGCGGTCCCTCGACACGGACCCGGAGGCGCCCGGATGTCGATTCGATCCATCTTCAAAATCCGCCGTACACCGCCCCTGGGCATCGAGTTCTGCGACCGCGGACTCCGGCTCGTCCAGGTGCGGGCGGGGAGTGACGAAATTCGTCGTGCCGCCTTCGTTCCCTTCGAACCGGACGGTGACGTGGACCCCGGTCGTCTTCGCACGGCGCTCCGCGGATTCCGTGGCCGCGATGCGGTCGTGGCGCCGCCGCGGGCCGACATCACGGTTCGGCCTGCCCGACTTCCCCTGCTGGTGGACGCGGAACTTCGCGAAGCCGCGCGCTGGGAGGCCGCGGGACTGCTGGGGATCGACGCCACCGGCGGCGTGGCGGATGCGCTGCCGCTCGCGTCCGAGGCCGGGGCGGAGGGGAGGACCGAGGTGCTCGTGGTCGCGGCATCGGCCCATGGCCTCGAGGAATGTCTTGCGCCGCTGCTCGCCGCGGGAATCCGGCCGATCGCGATCGAACCTTCGTTCTTCGGGGCGGGGCGGGCGTTCACCGTTCGGTCTCGTCGGGAGCGGGAACAGCACGACATCCGGGTCATCGTCGACGTCGCGGAGACCGAATCCTGGATCGTGGTGACCCGGGGCGATCGGATCATGTTCGCGAAGCGGAGCGACGTGGGCGGCGCATCGTTCGACGCCGAACTCGCGGCCGGGCTCGGAATCGAGCCGGCGACCGCTCGCCGCACCCGCCTCGACGGAAGAGATCGACCGCTCGAGCCGGAAGTGCTCGCCGAGGTGATGACGGCCGTTCGGCGGGCCGGAGCGTCACTGGCGGACGAGATCGCGATGGCCGTTCGCTACGTCACCGTGACCACCCGTCTCGGCCGACCCCAGGCGCTGCACCTCAGCGGGGAAGCGGGCTCGACGCCCGGCCTTCGCGAGACGATCGAAGGTTCGATTCCGGGAATTCCGATCGAGTCGGTGACCTTCGTCGAGGAACGACTGGAGGCGGCGTCCCGCACCGAGGATTCGGCGCCACTCGAATGGTCCACCGCCTTCGGCCTCGCCATTCGTCCGGTGACGCGACGCGGGAGGGAGGCCGCATGACCGGTCGAATGATGGATCTCCGACCGACGGGAGTCCGGCAGCGGGTGGCGAATGCCCGTGAGCGGACTCGCCTCGTGCAGCTCTGTCTTCTTGCCGCGACCTGCCTCTCCATGGCCTGGTCCGCGGCCGCATGGAGGCTTCGCGAGGCTCGGGCGGATCATCAACTCGCGGTCACTCGGGCCGACGAGGTCCTGCGGGTCGAACGCGAACTCGCCGAAATCACCGAACGCTTCGATCTCGCCGGCCGGCGACTCGAGGTCTGGAGACGATGTTCGATTCCGTTCGGAGCGTCGTCGATACTCGCCTCGATCGCCAACGACCTTCCCGAATCCGGAACCCTCGAGCGGGTCGAGTTCGACGCGCCCTCGCTGGTCACCGGTCCCGTGCGTGGTGGGCGAGCCCGGTCGGGGCTCGATTCGACGCGGCGGATCGAGGCGGAGATCGAGGGCTTCACCGCAACCGACGCCGATGTGGCGATCTTCGTCGATGCGCTTCGACGACGGCCCCTCTTTCGAGACGTCCGAGTCGAGTCCACTCGTCACCGATCCGTGGCCGACCGCACTGCGCGGGCGTTTCGAATCGTGTTCGAGATCGACCTCGAGACGGCCAGCCCGGTGCTCGCGACCACGAGCCTCTCGGAGGATGACGAATGAACGGTGACCGAATCATCCAGGCCGCGGCCGGAATCGGGATCCTCGCGGCGCTGATCTCGTGGTTCGGCATCGTGCCGCTCCATGCTCGTGCCTCGAGCCAGGAGGCGGAAACGGCTTCGTTGCTGACCCGGGTCGCGGCATCGCCGATGCCCGCGGATCGTCTGGTCCCGTTTCGACGGGAACTGGAGCGCCGGGTCGAGATGCTCGATCGCGAATGCCCGTCCGGCGTCGACGAGGGACCGCCGGATCTCGCCGGGATCATTCGAGCGCTCTCCCTGCCCATCGACGGTTCGACCGTGATCGACCAGACGTTCACGGCGGAACGAAGCGGGCCGACGGGGTTCGATCTCGACCTTCCCTGGGCGGTGACACCGGTTCGAATCGAGTTGACGGCGTCGTGGTCGGCGATCGCCAACGTGCTCGAGTCGATCGAGGCGATGGCGGCACCCAATCGAATGACGGAATTCAGGCTTGATCGTGACCTCGAGCCCGACGTCGAGATCGCACGCGTCTCGATCGAGATCGAGGTGCTGCATCGAGTCTCGCAATCGGAGGAGCAATGATGACTCGCGGATGCAACGGGATCTCGGGTCGCGAGCGGCTGCGGGCGGTGGCCGCATCGGTCCACCGGCATGGCGGCCGCCTGTTCCGGTTCGCCTCCCGGCGAAGCACCATCACCTCGGGACTGGTGCTGGTCATCCCGGTCGTCGCACTGGCCCAGCCGCTCGGTCTGCTGCTCTGGGCGCGACTTCGACTGCTGACCACGATTCCGCGGACCGCGATGGCGACCGAGGAACCGACCCGGATCGCCGCGGACCCGGGCGTCGTCCGATTTCCGGACCTTCCGGCTTCCGGCCTCGATGACGTCTTCGACCGCGATCCCATGCACGTCAGTCCGCATCACTTCCCCAGATCCACACCCCGGGCCACGGAGCTCGAGGTCGGGCCGAAGTCGGATGGTGGATCGGCCGAAGACGAAGGGCATGAGGCGCGATTGCTGCGGGAACGGCTCGCATTCATCGTCTCCAACGTTCGGGTTCAGGGGTTGATATCCGACCGGGGGATCGCACTGATCGATGGTCGGGCATGCAGGATCGGGGATGAGATCCCCGTCGGAGCGGAAGGCGTGGAGATGCGCCTGCTCGAGGTTCGGACCGGGTCGGTCGTGATCGAAGTCGGCGGATGTGAATTCGTGCTCCGGTTGATCGCGGGAGGCAATGGGTCAGTCGACATTCGTCCTCAGGACGAGGAGTTCAAGCAACCATGAATCATCACCATTCCATCCGCAGCATCTTCGGTGGCATCATCGCCACCGCCGCCGCGCTCGCGACGTTCTCGTCGGCGACCGCCGAGGACTCGTTCGGACAGGACGACGGCCAGGTCGCCTCCGACGAGACGCTCGACCTCAGCGGGGTCGAGGTCGACGAGTTCGACACCTTCAACATCCAGGTCACCGACACCGATCTTGCGCAGGTGCTTCAGATGCTCGCTCTTCAGGGCGAGCGAAACGTCATCGCGAGTCGCAACGTCTCGGCGGTGATCAGCGCGAACCTCTTCGACGTCACCTTCGAAGAGGCGCTCGATGCGATCCTGAAGCCCAACGGGTTCCGATGGATCGAAGAAGGCAAGTTCATCTACGTCTACACCCAGGAGGAGTTCGCTCGCATGGAGGCCCTCGATCGCAAGACCGAGAGCCGCATGTTCGAACTCGAGCACCTCTCGGCGCGGGACGCCAGCGAATTCGCCACGCCGCTCCTCTCGGATCGAGGCAAGCTCAGCTTCATCGGCGAGGTCGCCGGTGGGATCGAACGTGATCTCGGCGACATGGGCGGTGACAACTGGGCGAAGTCCGCGATCCTCGTGGTCAACGACTATCCGGACAAGCTCGACCGAATCGCCGAACTCCTCGGCGAGATCGACACTGCGCCGCGGCAGGTCGTGGTCGACGCCACGATCGCGAGTGTCCAGGTCGCCGAGGACGACGCCTTCGGCGTCGACTTCTCGATCATGGGCAATCTCGACATCACCAAGCTGGTGTCCCCGCTCGGCCCGGTGACGGATCTGCTGCGTGGCACCGTGCCGCCGAAGGAAGGTGGGGGCGGAGTTCCCATCTACGACGGAAACAGCACCTCGTGGGGGACGCAGTCCACTCCCGGAAACACCGCGACCGGCCCCAGCAACTTCAAGGTCGGCCTCGTCGCGGGTGACGCCTCGGTGTTCGTCCGGGCGCTCGACCAGGTCACCGACACCATGGTGCTCGCTCGCCCCCGGATCATGGCCCTCAACCGTCAGCGGGCGCAGGTCATGGTCGGCAAGCGGGTGGCGTATCTGTCGACGACCGCCACCGACACGACCACGACCCAGACCGTCCAGTATCTCGATACCGGTGTGAAGCTGATGTTCCGTCCCTTCATCTCGAAGGACGACACCATCCGCATGGAGCTCTATCCGAGCGTCTCCAGCGCCGAGCTCCGCACCCTCGCGGTCGGCATCTCGGAAGGCCTCGTCCAGGTCCCCGATGAATTCACGAACGAGATCTCGACGAACGTCAAGGTCCGCGACGGCCAGACGCTGGTGCTGGGCGGCCTCTTCGAGGAACAGACGACGGTCTCGAACAGCCAGGTCCCGCTTCTCGGCGACATTCCGATCGTCGGTGCCGCCTTCAGCGGCCACGACAACTCCGTCAGCCGGCGGGAGATCATCTTCATGATCACCCCGAAGATCGTGGCCGACGAGCTGATCGAGGAGACCGGCCGTCAGGGTGCCGAATTCGTGAACTCCCTTCGAGCCGGCATGCGGGAGGGCCTCCTGCCCTTCAGTCGCGAGAAGATGAGTTCACAGAGCAACCAGAACGCGTTCGAAGCGATCAACGCGAACGACTTCGAACTGGCGATGTTCCACTTCGACAGTTCCCTCCGGCTCAATCCCAACCAGCCCGAAGTCCGTCGGATGCGATCGGAAGTCGCGGGCGAATCCAAGGTCACCTTCTACGACTACGACATCTGGCGCCGAGTGATGGACTCGCAGCACGCGGATCACGAGGACGCGCAGTCCGAGGAGGCCCGAGTCAATCCCGCGGTGGATCCGCTGGTCTCGGTGAAGACCGAACCCGCCATCGTCGAGCCGGATCAGATCGCGACCCGCGTCGAGGCGAGAGAGGATCGATTCCTCTCCGCGCTCGTCTCGGAGATCGATCGTGAGACGTCCGCGAACGCCTCCGAAGAGGACTCCGCGATCTACCTCGTCGAGTCGGAACCGATGTCCGTGGCCGCCGCCTTCGGCGATCCCGATGAATAGGAGTCGATGGTCGATGCCGAGGACACGGTGGCCACCGAGGTCATCGAGACTCCGGCGCAGATCGCATCGGAGTCCACGGTCGAGGTTCCGACCGAGGAGATCTCGACCTCGACGACCACCGCTTCGGTCGTCGAACTGCCTTCCCTCGCGGAGCTGGCGAATTCGATGCCGGTCCAGGAGACGTCGGCCCTGCCGTCCGAACCGGCCGCGACGACGACCGATTCGACCGAGGGTTCCACCGTCGATGACGGCGTCAAGGTCGCGGTGGAAGCCCCGCCGACGCCGGTCGACGTCGACGCACCGGTCACCGCGTCCGCCGACGCCGACTTCACGAACGAAGACGCGCTTCGCGTCGTCTTCGACGCCCAGATGAACCTCGTCCGCGGCACGCCAAGCTCCTCCTGGGGACGCCTCTGGTGGCTGGCCCGCATCGCTTCCGAACAGGCCCGAGTGTTCTCGAACGACGCCGGTGCCTCCACCACGCCCTCCGCGGTCGCTGGTGTGAACGAGCGGGATTGATCACTTGTCGGTGGCGGGACCGCCTTCGGGTGCGTCCCGCTCACCGTCGAAGTTCCCGCAGTCCGTCATTCCTCCATCCATCCGGATCGAACCATGAACCGCACCACGACCCTCACCATCGTCTCGAGTCTCGGCATTCTCCTCGGCGCAGCAGGCTGCACCGGACCCACCAAGCGTGGAATCGAGGCTCGAAAGGAAGCGGCCGCGCGTTTCGACTCGATCCGAAGCCGGGTCGATTTCGATCAGGCGGATCAGGCGTTCCGAGCGGGGGATCTCATCACCGCGAAGCGCCATCTCGACGTCGCGATCTCGAAGGTCGACGACGATGCCGACTACTGGGTGCTGCTCGGTCGGGTGTACCTCGAGAACGGAAGTCTCGGCGATGCGTCGAAGAGCTTCGATCGTGCCCACGAGGTCGACCCCCAGAACGCCGACGCCTGCTATTTCCAGGGGATCGTGGACCAGCGCCTCGATCGGGCCAGCGAGGCCGTGGAGCACTATCTCGCCGCGCTCGAGATCGCGCAGGACAATGCCGGAATGCTGGTCGCCGCGGTCGACACGCTGATCAGCGAGGGGCGTTACGAGGATGCCGACCGATTGCTGAAGGAGAAGGGCGTCGCGTTTCGTGAGACGGCCGCGATTCACCATCTCGCCGGACGGGTGGCGATGTTCCAGGAGAACTGGAGCGATGCGGTCGACCACCTCGATCGCGCCGTCCTGCTCGACGACGAGGATCAGTGGATGCTGGAGGATCTCGCCCGGGCCCAGCTCGGCGCCCATCGCACCACGGATTGTCTCGAGACGATCACGCGACTCGAGGAGATCGTGACCGATCGCGTCGAGGAACGGGAACTGCTCCGGCTTCGAGGGCGATGCCTGGTCGACGGAGGTCGGCTGCGGGAGGCCCGGGAGGTCTTCCTCGACTTCACGAATCTCAATCCCGAGGATGTCTCGGGCTGGGTCGAATTCGGACTCATCTGCCTTGAGGTGGGGGATCACCGGCGGGTCGTGAAGTGCGGCCAGCGACTGGTGATGCTCGAACCCGATCAGTTCGAGGGCTATTTCCTGCTCGGTCAGGCGGCCCTCGAGGAACGAGCCTTCGACGATGCGGTGACCCTCTTCCGGCGTGCGGTGGAACTCGATCCCCAGCGGAACGAGCCGAAACTCGCGCTGGGAATGGCCTGTGAACTCGCCGGTCGATACGCGGAGGCGTACCGCGTCTTCGCGGAACTCGCGGAGCGAAACCCCACGGACAACCGTGTTCGCGAATTGCTGACCGGGGTCGGCGACGCGATGGACTGAGCGATCGCGTCGTGTCACGAACGATTGGTGAAGGATGGGTGAGGAGGCCTCATTGCTCGACGTCACGACGATCTCATGCGTCGCGGTCGCCTTCGCGGCGGGATTCACAGCGGCATGGATGCTGCTCGGAATCCGCATCCGCAGCGCGTGCCTCAGGCCGGAAGGGGCTCGTGGCGCGACCACGCCGGTCCGTTCCCTCGACGAGGCGCGGCGTCGTGAACTGGAATCGCTGAGTCGGGAGCACGTGCTGGCTCGACGCATCGTCGAGGAGCGTCTCGGTCGATTCGAGCGGATGTTCGCGTCGTTCCCCGATCCCATCCTGGTCCTCGACCGTCACGGCGAGGTGGTCGATGCCAATCCCGCGGCGAGGTCGCTCGCCGGCCTCGAGTCGGAGGCCGATCCCATCGACGCCGTCCATCCCCGATCGCTCGAGGTCATGATCGGGGACCGGGCGACGGTTCGCGATCTGCTCGAACACGTTCGGGCCGTGGTGGCGGGCGGTGCGGATGCGGTGCGGACGGCCGAGTTCGAGCTCGAATCGCATGGCTCGGACACGGAGGAGGCCCGCACCCGCGCCTTCGAGGCGATGGTCCGCACCCTCGACGATCACGGGCGAACGATTCTCGTGATGCATGACACGACGCGGGAACGCGACTCCTCACGGCTCAAGAGCGAATTCGTGGCGAAGGCGAGTCACGAACTCCGAACGCCGCTGAGCTCGATCCACGCGTCCCTCGAGATGCTCGCCGACGGTGATCTGCAGGACCAGGCCCAGCGGACCGAGTTCCTCGAGATCGCCATGGAAGAGACCGGTCGACTCGCGAAACTGGTCAACGACATGCTCGACATCAGCGGCATCGAAGCCGGTGTCGCACGACCGCACATGGCCCAGGTGGATCTGGCCGAGATCGCGACCGACGTCGTCGAGGGACTCCGGGCCGCCGCCGACCGAAGATCGGTCGACCTGCGACTGCACGTCCAGCCGGGTCTGCTGGTCGAGGGCGATGCGGAGATGCTCTCGGCGGTGGTCGGCAATCTCGTGGGGAACGGGCTCAAGTACGTTCCCGAGGGAGAGCGGGTGACGGTGACGGTCGATGCGGAGGATCTCACCCGCTCCGTGGTGGTGACCGTGACGGACACCGGCCTCGGCATCCCCCCGGAGGATCTCGACCGGGTCTTCGACAAGTTTTATCGGATCAAGCGATACGAGCGGAATGCTCGTGGAACCGGTCTCGGGCTCAATCTTTGCCGAAACATCGTCGAGCAGGTTCATCACGGTCGGATCGGAGTCGATTCAAGACTGGGTGAAGGCGCGCGATTCTGGTTCAGCGTGCCCGCCTCACATCCTGCTTCGATGGCGGCCTGAATGAACGCAGACCCTGAAAACCGGCGACGACGAATTCTGGTCGCGGACGACGAGGAGTACATCGTGCGCGTGGTCTCCTTCAAGCTGGAGAGCGCCGGGTACGACGTCGTGGAGGCGATCGACGGCGCAGACGCCTGGTCGAAGGTCCGGGGGGGCGACATCGATCTCGTTCTCACCGACCATCAGATGCCCCTCATGACCGGGCTCGAGCTCGCAGGCAGGATCGCCGGCGATCCCTCGACCCGGCACATCCCCGTGATCATGCTGACCGCGCGGGGCTTCAGGCTCGACGCGGAGGAGATCGTGGCGAGTCGCATCGTCGAACTGATCGCGAAGCCGTTCTCGCCCCGCGGTCTGCTCGATCGAATTCGCGAGACGCTGGAAGCCGCGGAACGGGGCGGGGAGCGTGCGGCATGATCGAAACCCGAACACGCGACGGTTCCCTCGACCTCGCCCTCGCCGCGGATCTCGCGGGCGTGGGGGGTAGCTGGATACCGATTCAGGATGATCGTCCACGGTGGTCGACGGTCGAGGATTCGGTCGGTCGCTGGCGACAGGCGCTCCTGTCGAACGCGGCGGTCGTTCGCACCGCGGTCGAAGCGCGGCTCGCGGACCTCGTCGGCGGAGACGGCGGCGTCGTCGAGCTGATGCCCGGCGTATTCGCGATCGGGTGCGTGTCGGAGGGGCGTCGCGGTCGGTCGAGCGGCGTGGTGCTGTTGCCCACCGTCGAGCTCGTCACCGAAGGGTCCTTCGCCATGATCTGCACCGCGTCCCGGCTCGACGAACGGATCCTCCGTCGGTTCGCGGCACGTGACGAGCTGCCGGGCCGAGCGGCGATTCCCGCGATCGGCGTGCTCGTTCGACGGCTGCACGAGGCGGCGCGGCAACGATTCGAGGATCGAGCGGCGGCCCAGTCCGTGGACCGTCGGCTCTCCGAAAGCTACGAGGAACTCCACCTCCTCAACTCGCTCATCGACGGACTGGTGGTGGGCGGGGATCCCGGCGACTTCCTCGCCTCGGCCTGTCGTGAGATCGCCGCGACGGCGGGCTATCGGTGGATCGCGGTACTGCTCGACGATCCCGGCGCCTGCCCGGTCGACGACTTCATCGTGCACGGCGACGTCGCCCCTTCCCGGGCGGAGATCCGTCGGATCATCGAGCTCGCGGAGACCAGCACCGCCACCGCGATCATGGATTATGCCCATGGCGAGATCGGTCTCGCCGCGGTGCGTGGGGGCGATCGAAACCTCGGAACGCTGGTGGCCGGTGGACGCGAAGGCGAGCCGATCTCCAGCATCGAGCTGACCCTGCTCGCTTCCGCGGCGGGACACCTCGGGGTGTTCCTCCGGAACGCCACGCTCTACTCCGATCTCGACGAGATGTTCCTGGGAACGCTTCAGGCGATGGTCGCCGCGATCGACGCGAAGGACCCCTACACGAGAGGTCACTCGCAGCGGGTGGCGATCCTGAGTCGGGATCTCGCCGCGGCGATCGGTCTGCCCGAGGAATTCGTCCGTACCGCCCACCTCTCCGGTCTCGTTCACGATCTCGGCAAGATCGGGGTTCCGGAAGCGGTGCTCTGCAAGTCGGGGCGGCTCGACGAAGCGGAGTTCGCGGCGATCCGCCAGCATCCGCAGATCGGCTTCCGGATCCTGCGCGACATCCCGCAGATCCGGGATCTCCTTCCCGGCGTCCTCTGCCATCACGAGGCGTGGGACGGGAGCGGCTATCCCGCCGGGCTCGAGGGCGACGAGATTCCACTTCTCGCCCGCATCGTCGCGGTGTGCGACAGTTTCGACGCGATGAGTTCGAGTCGGACCTATCGAAGAGCGATGCCGCGGGACGAGGTCTTCGCGGAGATGATCCGTTGCGAGGGAAGCCAGTTCGATCCCTCGATCATCCCGGTGTTCATCGGCATGGACCTGACGGAATACGACCGACTGCTCGCCCGCGACGCCAGCGCGGCGGCCGCGGATGATCGGAGGGCGGCATGAAACTCCGTTTCGAGGACCATGGCCCGCTCTGCGTCGTGCAGGTCGAGGGCGAACTCGTGGGTGAGTCGTCGGACTCGCTGCGCCGCGCGTGCCGCGAGCGGCTCGAAGGCGGCTCGAGGGACTTCATTCTCGAAGTCTCGACGACGTCGGGGATCGACTCCGCCGGACTCGAGGCGCTGCTCGAACTCGCCGATGCCGCGACGGAACGACGCGGCCGCTGTCTGATCGCGGGGCCCGAGGCCTCGCTCAAGACGGTGCTCGACATCACGCGCGTGAGTGATCGTCTCGAGATACACGACGAAGTGGCTTCCGCGACGAGGGTGCTTCGATGACATCACGCTCCACCACATCGTCCACGACGAAGGCTCAAGGAACCTCGACGCTCGGGATCGCGCCGCTCGGGGAGACGCTCATCGAAGCGGGATCGATCACCCGCACCCAGCTCGAGACGGCGCTCGCGAGCCAGCGAGAAAGCGGCGACCACAGACTCCTCGGCGAGGTGCTGGTCGGTCTCGGATTCGCCGACGAGGCGACCATCGCGGAGGGCCTCGCCGCCGGCTGCGGACTTCCCTTCGTCCGTGACCCCGCACGAATCGCCGATCCGACGGTGGTCGAGCTGCTGTCCCGCGACTTCGCACGGCAGCACCGAGTGCTTCCGCTCTTCCTGGTGCGCGGAACCCTGACCATCGCCGCCGCGGAACCCTCCAACGTCTACCTCTTCGAGGAGATCGCGCGACGGACCGCGGGGAAGGTCGCCGAAGGGTCGAACACGAGGTCGAACGTCGTGGCGAGGTGAAATCCCTGCCGATTCACTCGGCACGCGTGCCCAGATCGACGCACATTACACGAGCCCCGCGGCCCTC
>JAACEA010000573.1 GCA_009936695.1 Planctomycetia bacterium | reverse complement strand
GACGACACGTGCTCGTGCCCCTGTGCCCCAGCCAACCCCTCCCCCAACCCAACCGACACCGACACCCCAGGTGACCGGCGACGACACCTCTTCTGTCGAGGGCATCCTCTCCGACGCGCTGGCGTCCAACCCGCGCGACCCGCCGCTCGGGGGCAGGGGCCCCAGGCCGCGAGGATCACGGCGATGTCCTGCTGGTCGACGAAGCCGTCGCCGTTCGTATCCGCGTCGCCGGCATCGGTGTTGAAGTAGTTCAACAACACGATCCCGAGATCCCATGAATCGATCTGGCGATCGTCATTGAGGTCGAGCGGGCACGGCGGCGGGGGCGGAGGACCGTCCCAGATGATGTCGGAGATGAAGATCTCTCGGGATCCGTCGTCACCGAAGCCCTGGGAGTAGGTCCAGCCGAAGCCGATGACCACGTCCTCGTACTCGACGCCGTCCAGCGGGATGGAGATCTCGGTCGGCTCGAGGGGAAGTTCGACGCCATCGAGGTTGACGGAGAAACCGTCGGTGCCTTCGGTGCCGACGAAGAAGTCGAGCACGGTGCCGGGCTTGTCGCTCCAGGCGAGGAACCTCACTGCGGTGCCGCCCGGCATGATCTCGAGGCCGGGTGCGGTACCCCAGTTGTTGGTGGGGTGCTGCCAGGCGCAGCCTGCCCAGATCGCGATCGGGGGGGCGTTGATCGTGAACTTGTGCGCCGTACCACCACAGGCGCCGTTCGGAGAAGCGGTGTTGCTGCGGTTGAGGATCCAGCTGGCCCCCATGAACCCGCTGGGACCGTAATAGTCGTCGACCGGGAAAGGCATGGGGACTTCGCCGTCCGGGATCTCGCCGTCCACGAAGAACGGCGTCGAGGCGACGCCGGTCCGGCCTGCGGGGTCCCGGGCCCAGGCGACCAATCGGTAGGCGCCGGGTGCCTCGGGCACTTCGACTTCGAGGTTCAGTCCGCCGCCCTGCACCAGGTAGTCGCAGGCGCCGGTGGTCTCCCAGAGGTAGCCGCCGTTGGCGTCGAAGACCTCGCGGCCGATGAGCCAGTCGACTTCCAGGACCTCACCCTCTGGATCGGTCGCGAGAAGCTCGGCGACGATCATCTCACCGGCCTGGTAGGTCGGGCAGATGAGGCCCTCGATGCCGGTGACCACGGGGGAGAGGTTCTTGGGCGGCATCCCGTTCCACGCCTCATACAGCACGTCGATGCACTCGGTCGGGCGACCTTCGTGGTCGAACATGGTCCACCACGAGTCGATCGGCGAATCCAGCGTGTCCCAGGCGAACGCGAATCCACCAAGGCATCGGTCGGACTCCCCCTCGATCGAGTTCACCCAGCCGTTCTTGTACCAGTTGGCCTTGACGTGGTTGGAGTGTTCGATCCGCGTGTTCCAACTGCACTGCGGCGAGCTCCACCAGCCCTGCGGTCCGTACTCCGGGATGAAATAGGGGCGGTCCCACGGGCCGGCTTCGACCTTGTCGCGAATCTGCGGCATCGTCTCGTAGGCGTTGATTCCCCAGATGTCGATGTTCGGACACCAGTTCGAGAGCTGGGTCGCGTTGTCGATCTGGTGCCAGTCGCCGGTCTCGGCGGTCACCGCGACGGTGGGGTGGTTCGGGTCGACTTCCTTGACCATGGCGGCGGTCTGATTGATGGCTCGCCAGATCATCCGGACTTCGAGGGTCTGGGCGTCCGCCTCCGCGGTGAGGTGCGCCATCTCGTTCCCGACGCCCCAGGCGAGGAGGGCGGGATGGTCCTTGTAGAGCTCGACCTGGATGCGAAGCGACTCGATCTGTGCGAGCACCGCGTTGACGTTGGTGTAATCGAAGAAGGCGCCGGCGCTGTCGACGTGGCCGACGGGATGATCCATCCACAGGCCGAGGAAGACGCCGAGGCCGTGTTCGTGGGCCGCGTCGAGAATGCCCATCGTTCCCGGACCGGTGGCCCAGAGCCGAATGCAGTTCCCGCCGGCGTTCTTCAACTCGGTGAAGAGGTCGAGCAGTTCGGGGCTCACGCCACCACGGACGATGCAGCCGCCGCGGAGGAAGAACGGTTCGCCGTTGCGAAGCAGCTGCCACCCGTCAGTCGTCTTTTGGACTTCAACGATGCTGGGACCTTCGCCATCGCCACCCCTCGCGAAAGAGTCGCTCGAAGCGACGAGGATGATCGAGAGGATCATGCCGAGAAGAAGGGTCGGTCGGAGGTTCATATCTTCTTTGGTTCCGGGGATGGTTTGAACGATTCGCTGCAGCGATCGTCTGCGTGCATCGAGGATAGACAATGAAAAGTGTCTGGACAAACCAACAATCGGCATTCGCGGAATGAAGAACATGGACTCCGGGACCCGGGTTTTCCGTGGGTTGAATTCCGGATTTCAAGGTCCGATTCATGGGAAATTTCACGAAACAAAGGTCCGGATTTGCATTTCTCGGGATTCTGCTTGGAAATCGGAAAAGTATCGCGAAAGACTGGAATGCGAGGGGTTTAGGCGTAGCATTGTTCAGTTGGAACGGCTGGAACACCTCTCCAGACAGGAAAAACGTTCTTTCCGTTCTACGTCGATGGGTGGCTTTCGATGGCTGATTCAGTGACCTGCGGGTCATCAGCTCGAGAGGCAGCAAGCGTTTATCGCAAGCAAGGCGGATCTTCTTCGACTTGGCTCGCGACGGGCACCGTGGCCCGACCTTCGTTTCAGGCTCCGATTCCTCAATCTCTTCAATACAGGAGAAGATCCGTGACCATTCGATCCCTCACGCTCGGCCTCGTCGCCGCAGCGCTTGTTCCCACTGGCGGCGCGTTCGCAGATGACGCAGACGGTCCGAACCTGCTTGAGAATCCTGGTTTCGAGGTTCCCATCACCAAGACCTACGCCACGTTCGGCAACGCCAGCCGCAACGGTGAGTTCGCCTTGGATTCGGCATGGTCGCTGAAGATGTTCGGTTGCTTCTGCTCGCCGTATAACGGGAACGGTGCCGTCTCGATCTACGACATTCCCGTGGTCGGCGGCTCGGTCTACCGGGTCGGTGCGGCCGCGCTCACGCCGGCGGGTGACCAGATCCGCAACGGCAGCTGGGGCGGAATCAAGGTCGAGTTCAAGGATGCCTCGAACACGGTCGTCGCGCTCGCCGAGCGTCGCATTCTCGAAGGCTACGACCCCAAGATGCCTCTGGAAGAGTGGATCCCCGCCGACTTCCTCGCCTATGCCCCCGACAATGCGGTCTCCGCCGCGATCGTGCCGGTCTATCTCCAGGCCGACCCCGACGATGCGGGAGCGATGTACATCGACGACATGGTGCTCGCTTCCAGCAAGCGGAACCCCGAGAAGCCGCTCCTCAACCCGAGTTTCGACAACGGCGTCGACTACCAGTACCTCGTGTTCCCCACCTTCAACGGCTGGGCCGAGCAGTACGGCAACGTCTTCTTCGATGACTTCAACTTCATCAACGGCCCGCACTCCGCCGGCATGTTCGGTTCGTTCCCCGACTACGACGGGGACG
>JAACEA010000572.1 GCA_009936695.1 Planctomycetia bacterium | reverse complement strand
GCTTCGGTCGCAAAGGGCGGGCATGCACCGGGCCCCGGAAGGGCTCGAATCAGGCGCGATGTGCCTTCCATTGCAGGAGACCGCGGATCGATTCGGCGAACCAGGCTTCGAGGATCCGTCTGCGTTCTTCATCGCCCAGCGCTACGACGGCTATTCCGAGGAGAACCAGGAGACGTGGCAGACGCTGTACGACCGTCAGATGGAGTTCCTCGCGGACCGCGCTTCCAACGTCTATCTCGACGGCGCCCGCGCCATCAAGCTCGTGCGTGATCACATCCCCCACCTCGAAGGGGAACAATCGATCAATCGATTCCTGAGAGAGCTGACGGGCTGGCAGAGCCGAGCGGTCCCGGGCTACCTCCCTTCGAAAGCCTTCTTCGCGTGCCTCGCGGAACGGAGTTTCCCGACGACCATCGTCATTCGTTCCAAGGAAGCCATCGATTATCTCCCCGAGCCCGACATCTTCCACGACGTGTTCGGGCACGTTCCGCTTCACGCGGATCCGATCTTCGCCGACTTCCTCCAGACCTACGGCCGAGCGGCACTCACCGCGACCGATCCGGAGGACATGACCCGCCTCGCCAGGCTCTTCTGGTTCACGGTGGAATTCGGACTGATCCGGGAGGATTCCCGACTCAAGCTCTATGGATCGGGGCTGATCTCCTCGCCGGGCGAGAGCCGTCATGCCCTGGAAAGCGACGACGTCGAACGCCGCCCGTTCGACCTCGACCGGGTCTGCGAGACCGCTTTCGAGATCGACGAGTTCCAGCCCATCCTCTACGTGCTGGATTCCTTCGAACAGCTGCGTGACGGCATGAACGACTACGCCAATCGAATTCTCGAGAAGAACGGCGCCACGACCGGCTGATCGAACCGACCACCCCGTCGATGATTCAGTGGACGCGAATCATGGATTCGGCTCCAATGGCGGGGCTTTCACCACCATTCCAGGAACCGATCGATGCCTTCGAAGCCCTCTACCGCAACGACGCCCGAGATCCCGCTCGATGAATTCGCGACGAGACGATCCCGAGTCCTGAAGGGATTGAAGAACCGCGTCGGAATGATCCACGCGGGTGCCGGAGACGCCACCCTGCACGGCGCGTATCGACCCCATCCGCATTTCGAGTATCTGACCGGAATCACCGACGAGCCCGGCGCGATCCTGATCCTGGATCCGACGGCTCCCGCCGGACGGGAATCCACGCTGCTTCTTCGACCACTCGATCCGGAAGTCGAGAAGTGGGACGGACTTCGCGAGGAGATCGGCACGCCGCTGCGCGAACGGTACGGGATCAAGCTGGTGTTCCGACTCGGCCGCCTCGGAATCGTGCTCAATGACTGCCTCCAGCGCACCCGGCGACTCGGTTGCCTCCATCCCTTCGGTCGACTCGACGAGGAGATCTCCCCCGATCTCGCGACGTTCAAGCGGCTGGCGGACCGCTACACCGACATCGTGATCGAGGACTGCACCGGAATCGTCGCGAACCTCCGCGTGGTGAAGAGCAAGTCCGAGCACGCGATGATCCGCCATGCCTGCGACATCTCCAGAACCGCCTACATGGAGATGCTCCGAACGGTGCGACCGGGGATGAGCGAATGGGACGTGATGGAGACGCTCGAGCACGGCTATCGCTCGAACGGTTCCCGCGGTCCCGGCTACAACACCATCGTCGGCGCGGGGCTCAACGGAACCGTGCTGCACTACACCGCCAACAAGGCCCCCCTTTGCAAGGGGGATCTCATCGTGATCGACTCTGGAGCGGACTTTGGTGGCTACACCGCCGATGTCACCCGGACCATCCCTGCGAGCGGCCGATTCACCAAGCGACAGCGCGAGATCTATGAACTCGTCCTGCGAGCCCTGAAGGCGTCGATCAAGACCGTCAAGGCGGGCTGCACCTTCGCGCAGATCGACAAGGCGTCGCGCGACATCATCAACAAGGCGGGCTACGGCGACCGGTTCTTCCACGGCATCGGCCACAACCTCGGCCTCGAAGTCCACGACATCACGCCGAAGGGCCCCCTGAAGGCGGGCGCCGTGATCACGATCGAACCGGGGATCTACCTG
>JAACEA010000094.1 GCA_009936695.1 Planctomycetia bacterium | reverse complement strand
GGGGTCCGCGCGGACCGCCTACCGACGCTTTCATCGTGACGGTACGGTCACGACCGGTGACACGCCCGCCATTCACCCGATCGGCCGCCGCGAAATCGAAGGCGAGACGATCAAGTTCACCCTCACCCTGCCCGGCGACCTCGAGACCGAGTCGGTGGTGATTCCGATGCGGCGCCGGGACGGCACCGTCACCAGGACCCTCTGCGTCTCGAGCCAGATCGGCTGCGCGATGGGGTGTGGATTCTGCGAGACCGCCCAGATGGGCCTCCTCCGGAACCTCGAGACGGCCGACATCGTGGCCCAATGGCACGCGGCCACCCACCGGATCGGACATCGCCCGAAGAACATCGTCTTCATGGGCATGGGCGAGCCCACCGACAACCTCGACGCCGTGATCCCCGCGATCCGCGTCCTCGCCGACCACGACGGCCCCGCCGTCGCGGCGTCCAACATCTCGGTATCCACCGTCGGCAATCCCGACGGCATCCGTCGCCTCGGCGAGCTTGCCGCCGAACCGGGATTCCACCGACTCAACCTCGCGGTGAGCCTCAACGCCCCCAACGACGCGATCCGCGCCGAGATCATGCCCGTCGACCGCGCCTGGCCGATGGATGATCTGATGGACGCGATGCTCGGCTGGCCGGGGCGACCGAAATCGGCGATCTGCGTCGAGTACGTGCTCATCCCGGGCGTCAACGACGGCCTCGAGCACTGCGACGAGGTCTGTGACTACCTTCGACCCCTTCGCTGCTCGCTCAACGTCATTCCCTACAACCCCCGTCGCGATTCGCCGTGGCCCGCCCCCACGGAGTCCGCGGTGGAAGCCTTCATCGGCCGGGCGATCGAGAACGGACAGTTCACCAAGCGACGCGGGACCAAGGGTCGAGACGTGATGGCCGCCTGTGGCCAGCTCGGCAACCCCGAGATTCGAAGGCGAAGGCGGGTGGCCACCGGCGCCCCCGTCCCGATGACGGTTCGCGGCGATCGCACGGCCGACGGCTCGTTTGAATCGGACTCGTCCCGATGAAGCGCTCAGGCCCGAACGGCACGGATCCGGACTTCGCCGAGGATCCCCGCCTTCGTACCGGCTCGAGCAGCCGTCGCTACCGGGCCTACCTCGAGCTGCTCAAGCGACGGCGAGCGGTGCCGAAGTCCGAACGCACGATGGTGAGCCGCCGGGGCGAGGTCCGCTCGCTCCAACGATCCCGCAGCACCTCGAACCTCCTCCGGACCTTCCTCGGGATGCTCGGCCGCCACCGCGGGCCGATTCTCATCTCCCTCTGCACTCTGACCATCGCATCGTTGCTGAAGCTGTCCGCACCCGTCGCGACGAAGCTCGCCATCGACTACGCGTTCACCGGCAAGGGACTTCCAACCTCGCTCTCGGCCTGGCTCCCGGTGTCCTGGAATCTCGACGAGCCCCGCCGCCTGCTGATCGCGATCGCGATCGCGATGATCACGGTCTCCTTGACCGCCGTCGGCATCGGACTGAGCGGTCGCTGGCTCGCGACGAAGGCGACGCAGCTGCTTGCCGTCGAAGTGCGACGCAAGGTCCTCGATCACATCATCCGGTTCCCACTCCAACGGATCCAGGATCTCCGTTCGGGTGGCGTCGCGAGCATGCTTCGGGACGATGCCGGTGGTGTGGCGGAGCTGATCTTCGGGCTCATCTACAACCCTTCGCGGGCGATCGTCCAACTGCTTGGAAGCCTGGCGATCCTGGCGTTCACCGACTGGCGGCTTCTGCTGGGCGCGGTCGGCCTGCTGCCGATGGTCTGGTTCACCCATCGGAACTGGATCGCCCGGATCCGCCCCCTGCATCGCGATCATCGCCTGCTTCGTTCGCAGGTCGACGCCCACACCACCGAGGTCTTCGGTGGCATCCGCGTGGTTCGGGCGTTCGGTCGAAGCCGGGGCGAGTCGGGTCGCTTCGTCCGAGGAAACAACCTGATGGCCAGGCAGGCCATCAACATCTGGTGGTGGTCGAGAATCACCGAGCTGGTGTGGGCCACCGCGATCCCGGTCGCGAGCACCGGCCTCCTGCTCTACGGCGGGCTGCAGGTGATCGAGGGCGAGATCACCACCGGCGATCTCGTGATGTTCCTGACCTACCTCGTCATGCTGCTCGGCCCGATCGAGACGTTGGCGGCGACCGCGACCAACCTCCAGACCAATCTCGCCGGACTCGATCGAATCCTCGATCTGCTCGGAGAATCCGTCGAGATGCCGGATCGCGAATCGGCCCGTGCGGTCGTTTCCGAAGACGTGTCGGGACGAATCGAGGTCCGGGGACTCGGCTTCACGTACGAGGGCACCGACCATCCCGTGCTTCATGACGTCGATTTCGTCGCCGAGCCCGGGCAGTTGGTCGCCTTCATCGGCGCCTCGGGGGCCGGCAAGACGACCCTCTGCAACCTGATCGCCCGCTTCCAGGATCCGGACACGGGCTCGATCATGCTCGATGGCGTCGACCTGCGGGATCTCCAGCTCGATGGCTATCGATCGCTGTTGGGCATCGTCGAACAGGAGGTGTTCCTCTTCGACGGCACCATCGGTGAGAACATCGCCTTCGGCCGACGCGACGCGACCATCGAGGAGATTCGCGAAGCCGCCGCCGCCGCGAACGCCCTGGAGTTCATCGAAGCGACGCCTGCGGGCTTCGACTCCCTGATCGGCGAACGTGGCGTCCGCCTGTCGGGCGGCCAACGACAGCGACTCGCCATCGCCCGGGCCATCCTCGCCGACCCCCGGATCCTGATTCTCGACGAGGCGACGAGCAGCCTCGACTCCGCGAGCGAGCAGCTCATCCAGCAGTCGATCAACCGACTGCTCGCCGGACGGACGACCTTCGCCATCGCCCACCGACTGAGCACCATCCGCCACGCGGACCAGATCGTGATCATCGAAGGAGGAACGATCGTCGCCCGCGGCACCCATGAAGAACTCCTGAAGCGGAGCGAGCAGTATCGCGACATGGTCGCGGTCCAGACCGCTCGAACCGAATCGGTGTCGGACGAGGACTGACCGCCCACCCGGTGGTCGCCTGCTAGGCTTCCGGACCGATGCCAAGAGAAGCCACGATCCAAATCGCCGGCGAGACCGTGACGTTGCTGCCGGAACGAGCGATGTTCCTCCCTGCACGCGGAATGCTGCTGGTCGCCGACCTCCATCTGGGCAAGGCGGAGACGTACCGATCGCTCGGCGTCCCGATGCCGGAGGGCATCGCGGAAGAATCGCTCGAACGGCTCGAACGCGCGATCGACCGAAGCGGTGCGGCACGCGTCATCGTCCTCGGTGATCTCGTCCACTGCGAGGAGGGGATGGAGGACCCGGTCGTCGAGATCATGGCGCGGTGGCGTCGTCGAGTCTCCCTTCCCATGTCGTTGATCGGGGGCAACCATGACGCCGCGGTCTCGATTCCGCGTTCCTGGCGGGTCGAGGACGATGGCGCGGAACGGCGTCTCGGCCCCTTCCGACTGCAGCATCATCCGCGACCGACCGACGCGCCTGTCGACGGCGACGACCCCGTGGTCCTCGCCGGGCATCTGCATCCGGTGCTTTCGCTGGGCGAGGGCGCCCGCCGCGTCCTCGCCCATGCGTTCGTGGTGGAACCAGGGCAGGTGATCCTCCCGGCCTTCACTCCGTTCGCCCG
>JAACEA010000010.1 GCA_009936695.1 Planctomycetia bacterium | reverse complement strand
GCCGATGGCTTCGGTCCGGACTTCTTGGTTGATGGGACAGCGGCCTTCGACGACTTCGGAGTCGACTTCCGCGTCGACTTCTTGGTCGACGCCTTGACGCGCTTTGGGGATTCGACGGCTGATTCAACCGTCGCCGTGGCAGATGCCTTCGTCGTCATCGGTCCGCTCCTTGACCTTCGATGACCATGTCTGATCGCGACGCGTCCAGATGCGTCGCGTGATTGTCGATCCGTCGCTCCCGCCATTCCAGCGGGTTCCCGCGATGTCGCGTCTTTGCGACCATGCGGAAAACGTTCGGGATCATCCAGGTTCCGACGAGTCGGTTCCCGGGGTTCGTCACTCGCCGGTCCTTGACGAGAGACGGGGTGATCATAACGCGAGTTTCCGGACGCGTGCAGCGCCGGTCATCACGCGGTGGAAAATCCGTGAACGAGGTACGGCCTCGATCGAGCGGATCATGCCGAGTCGGGCGCAGATGCAACCGCGACGTCGACCCCTGAAGAATCCAGTTCAGCCTCGGATTCGTCAAGAATCTCGACATCTCCACCCGCTTCCTCGGCCGAACTGTCCTCCTGCTCCATCTGTGAGGTCTGATTCGACACATGTTCTCGGAAGAGACGGTCCAGAACGATGCCGATCACCAGCCCAAGGGGACAGCAGACCACCATCATCACCAACGAACGCGCAAGAATCGCGCCCAGTGGGTTCTCCACATACATCCCGGAGAGCACCGCGACCAGGAAACCACCGACGGCCAGGATGCAGGCGGTCGGCACCGCGATCGAAGCTCGATGGGGATGGGGATGGGAAGTGGCTTGCATGAGTCAGAACCTCGGCCGGGCGAATCACCCCGACTGGCGTTGCGACGATCCTGGTCGTCCGGATCGGCGGAACGCCCGCATCAATCCGGCAATGAATCCCCGCTCCTCGGTCATCCCACCCGCTTCATCCTGACCCGGTTTCGACTGCAACTCGGCAGCGAGCCGGCGAATCGCGACCGCGGCCGGTGTCTCGGACGCCACCATCGAGAGCGGCCGCCGCCGCTTCACCGCAGCCACCACGGAGAAGTCGAAGGGAACGATGCCGGCGAGCGGAATGGGCCGGCGGAGATGGCGCCGCGCCACGCCGTCGATGCGCTTGTGGACGGCCACGCCTTCGTCCTCGCATCCCACCATGTTCACCACGAGGGAGAGGTCGACCGCGGCGTCCCGGGCGATGATCGCCTTGGCCGCCGCGTAGGCGTCGGTCATCGCGGTCGGTTCGGGCGTGCAGGTCAGGAGGACGGTATCCGCAGCGCTCGCGAAACCGATGGCGTCCGCACCGATACCCGCACCGACGTCGATGAGCAGGACGTCGACCACCCGTTCCAGGGCTCCGAGTTCCTCGACGACCCCCTGCCGTTGCACCGCGTTCAACGCCGCCAGCTCGGCCACGCCGCTCGCCCCGGGAATCAAACCGAGCCCGCCACGGCCCCGAATGCCGGGGACCTTCATCACGATCTCCGCGAGCCGACGTCGCCCCTGCAGCACGTCCTCGAGGGTCGCCTTCACGGGAAGTCCGCACAGGACGTCCACGTTCGCACACCCGAGATCGGCGTCGAAGAGCGCGACCCGACGACCCGACCGCGCGAGTTCGATGCCCAGATTCAGGGCGATGTTGGACTTCCCGACCCCGCCCTTGCCGCTGGCGATGGCGATCGCACGCGCGAGCCGTCGAGTCTCGAGCTTCGGTGACGCCGGCCGTGCATTCGGCGCGAAACTCACCCGTCCGCTGCGGACGCTCGCGACGGACTCCCGGGCGCTGGGCCCGACGCTCGGACGGGTGTTGCCCGCCACGAGCCCGCGAAGCATGGATGCCTGATCAGTCACGATTTCACCGACTCCCCCAGCATGAGATTCGCGAGCCGATGGCTCGTCGCCCGTTCCACGTCGGTGGGCACCTCCTGGCCGGTGGTCACCCAGCTGATCCGACGACCGATCCGCCGCACCACCGAGACCAGCATGCCGAACGTGACGGCTTCATCGAGCTTGGTCAGCACCACGCGATCGGGCCCGAGCGTCGAGAAGGCCTCCGCCTCCCGAAGCAGGACACGTTCCGCCGCGGTGCCGGAAAGCACCAGATGGGTCTCGTGCGGACGCGCCGCATCGACGAGGGCCCGAAGGTCCGCGATCCGATCCGAGTCGTTCTGACT
>JAACEA010000093.1 GCA_009936695.1 Planctomycetia bacterium | reverse complement strand
TCTTCGCGAGCGGCGGGATTGTCGGGGTCCTTGACCGGATTGAACATGGGGAGCCGGTCGACCCCCGCGACGTGGACGCCGAGTGGATTCCCGGAATCGGGATCTCCGGCCTCGAATCGAACCTGCATCACCTCGAATTCCGGGGTCCGCTGGTTCGCGAGATTGGCCGTGACCGCGTCCATCCGGACCCGTTGGGCCTGGAGACCGGAACCCGCGATGTCGAATGCGCCATAGATGCTCATGCCGAATGCTCCGCCGTTGTGGAGTCAATACTCGCGGGGTCAGGGTCGTTCACGAATCGCCGCCCGAAGAATGTCATGGGACTTCCGAAAGAGCTCGCTGGCGAACCGAAACGTCATCGCGTTCTCCGTCAGCCCCTGCATGAGCTGTTCCAGATTGCGGTCGTTCCCGTCGTGCTGGAGCAGATTGTCCCCACGCTCCACCGGACGAAGCTCGATCGAGCGGTCCGAGAAGCGAATCGCGGCCCGGTCCTCGAACACGCCCGCACCTCGGGCCACCGCGTCGATCCCCGACCGCTGGCGGTCTCTCGCCTCCCGCATCGCGTCCTGGAACTCGGAAACGGGGACGTCGCGGGTGCGGTAGCCGGGGGTGTCGATGTTCGCGATGTTGTCCTGAAGCAGCTCGTTCCGCTTCCAGGAGAACTGCATGAGTCGCTGGAGATACGGGATCGCGCCCGAGCCTTCGATGCCGTCGCTCATCGGTCACCCCCGAGGCAAGGCGCAAGGTTCGCCGGTCGAGGCGGATCCTGCGCGTGGTGTCGGGCTGGATTTGCGCCATACCGGGTCAAAGGTCGGCCTCCACGATCCGGTCTTCCTTCCACTTCTTCAACTTCAATCCGAGCGTGCGAACTCCGATGCCGAGCGCCTTCGCCGAACGCTGTCGATGTCCGCCGTTCCGGCGCAGGGTCGCGACGATGGTCTCCCGCTCGATGTCCGCGAGCGTGAGCTCGCCATCGCAGGCCAGCCACGTCTGGGCGGTTCCCATCGCCTGGTCGCCCTGCTTCACCTCGGTGGTCGAGGCCGAGAGACCCGACTGCACCCCGCCGATCGCCGTCGACGGATCCGCACCCGCGGCGAGCCACGGGGCGATCAGCGAGCCGGGGATCTCGTCGGTGGCGGCGAGGACCGACGCCCGCTCGCAGATGTTCTGGAGCTCTCGAACATTGCCCGGCCAGCCGTATCGCTCGAGCACCGAGACGGCGTCCGGATCCAGCGACCTCGCGGAACGCCCCTCCCGGGCCGCCACCGCACGGAGGAAGTGGGACGAGAGCGACTCGATGTCCTCGACTCGATCCCGAAGCGCGGGCATCTCGATCGGAAGCACGTTGAGCCGGAAGAACAGGTCACCGCGGAAACGTCCCGCGTCGACTTCGGCCTCCAGGTCACGGTTGGTCGTCGCGATCACCCGCACGTCCACGGTCTGCGTGGTGCTGGACCCGACCCGTTCGAAGCTTCGTTCCTGCAGGACCCGAAGGAGCTTCGCCTGCAACTCCGGCGGAATCTCGCTGATCTCGTCGAGCAGCAGGGTGCCGCCATCGGCGAGTTCGAACCGCCCCTTGCGAAGTCGATCCGCGCCGGTGAACGCCCCCTTCTCGTGGCCGAAGAGCTCGCTTTCGAGCAGACTCGCGGAGAGCGCCGCGCAGTTGATGGCGAGGAAGGGCGCCTCTCGCCTCGGGCTGGCCGCATGGATCGCACGAGCCGCGACCTCCTTGCCGGTCCCGCTCTCGCCGTTGATCAGCACGGTGCCGTGGCTGTCGGCGATCCGGCCGAGCCGCTCCCGGACCTCGGTCATCGCGACGCCGTCGCCGATCATGTCGTCCGACCCGGCGGCGGGCGGCTCCGGGGCCACCGCGGCCCGGAGGACCTGGTTCTCCGTCCGAAGCCGGCCGTGCTCGATCGCACGGTCGACCGCGATCATGAGCTCGTCACCGCTGAACGGCTTGGTGACGTAGTCGAACGCCCCCTCCCGCATCGCCTCCACCGCGGTCTCGATGGTGGCATACGCCGTCATCAGCACCACGGGCAGGTCCTCGTCGATTCGACGGATCGCCGCGAGAAGTTCGATCCCGCTCATCCCGGGCATCTGGAGGTCGGTCACGACCACCGCCGGCTTCTTCTCGGCGAGCTTGGCCAGCGCGGTCTCGCCGTCGTGGGCACCGATCACCGCATGCCCCTTCCTGCCGAGGATCGTCGCGACGCTGTCGCGCATCATTTCCTTGTCGTCGACTACGAGAATCTTCGCCATCCATGGCCTCCACCGGGTGTCAAGACCCGACTCATTCCTGTGATCTCAGGCCGCGCCTCGGCCCGAGTTGTCCCTGACCCGCCGTCGTACGGCGCCTTCCAGGGACCGCCCATCCTCATCCTCCGCCGTCGCATCGTCGCCTGGCGCGACGCCCGCGATGGGCAGCGAAAGCCTCATGATCGTTCCCGGTTCGCCATCGAGCACGTCGAGACGTCCGCCATGGGCGTCCACGATCCGGTGCACGATCGCCAACCCGAGCCCCGTACCCTCCGCCCGGGTCGTGAAGAACGGATTGAACATCCGCTCCCGCACCTCGCCGGGGATGCCGGGACCGGTGTCACG
>JAACEA010000571.1 GCA_009936695.1 Planctomycetia bacterium | reverse complement strand
GCTCGCGTCTACGCACAGAGCCTGCTGGAGCTCGCGGATGCCGCGGGCGGCGACGAGAAGATCGTCGAGACCGGCGGTGAGCTGAGCGCGATCACGGAGATGATCCGCGGCGACGCGGAGGTCGCGGAGTTCCTTCGATCACCCATCATCGATTCCGAGAAGCGGGCGGAGGCCCTGCGTCGGATCTTCGAAGGCCGGGTGTCCGATCTGGTGCTTCGGTTCATGCTCGTCCTGAACGGCAAGGGCCGGCTCGGTGAGTTCGGTGCGATGACCTCGGCCTTCGACCAGCTCGTGAACGAACGAATGGGGCGGGGGGAGGGCGACGTCATGACGGTCGACGGATCACTCGACCCGGACCAGCTCGCGCTGCTCGGCGAGAAGGTCAAGGCGAAGCTCGGCAAGGAGCCGGTCTTCCATCAGTATGCGGATGATTCGCTGATCGGCGGCCTCGTGCTGCGGGTCGGCGACCAGTTGATCGATGGCTCCGTGCGGGGGCAGCTCCGCCGGATGCGCGAGGAGCTCCTCGTCGCGGGATCCAGCAGGGTCCGGGCGGGAGCGGACGACTTCCTGGCCGATTGACCGGGAACGTCGGGTGCCGATCCGCAGGATCGGCGGTGAGGAACGGTTCGGCGCGTTCGCGTCGGCCACAGGAGACCGGGTCGAATCCCGGTGCGTACGACTTTCACAACTGCGCCGGGTCCCGGCGCCTTGCGAGGCTTCCCGTGAAGATCAAGTCCGACGAGATCACCTCCGTCATCAAGCAGGAGATCGAGCAGTTCGCGACCGAACTGTCCATTTCCGAGGTCGGCCAGGTCGTCGAAGTGGGTGACGGCATCGCCCGTGTCTACGGCCTTTCGAACGTCATGGCCGGCGAACTCCTGGAGTTCCAGGGCCAGCATGGCACGGTCATGGGCCAGGCGATGAACCTCGAGTCCGACACGGTCGGCGTGGTGCTCTACGGCTCCTCGGTCGGCATCCGCGAAGGCGACACCGTTCGCTCCACCGGCCGCCTCCTCGAGGTCCCCGTGGGCGAGGCCCTCCTCGGCCGCGTGGTCAACGCCCTCGGCCAGCCCATCGACGGCGGCCCGGCCCTTGCGGCCACCGAGACCCGGAAGGTCGACATCGTGGCCCCCGGCATCGCCGCTCGACAGCCGGTGACCGAGCCGATGCAGTTCGGCATCAAGGCGGTCGACTCGATGATCCCGGTGGGCCGTGGCCAGCGTGAACTCGTCATCGGCGACCGGAAGACGGGCAAGACCGCGGTCTGCCTCGACGCGATCATCAGTCAGAAGGAATTCTGGGGAACCGAAGACGCCGTGGTGTGCATCTACGTCGCGGTCGGCCAGAAGGAGTCCACCGTCGCCAGCGTGGTCGACTCGCTCCGGGAAGCCGGTGCGATGGACTACACCATCGTGGTCTCCTCCGGTGCCTCCGACCCCGCCCCGATGCAGTACGTCGCCCCCTACTCGGGCACCGCGATGGCCGAGCACTTCATGTGGCAGGGCAAGGAGGGCAAGACGCCCAAGCACGTCCTGTGCGTGTACGACGACCTCTCCAAGCAGGCCGTCGCCTACCGCGAACTCTCGCTGCTTCTTCGTCGTCCTCCCGGTCGCGAAGCGTATCCCGGCGACGTGTTCTACCTGCACAGTCGTCTGCTCGAACGAGCCACGAAGCTCTCGGATGAGAACGGCGGCGGTTCGATCACCTCGCTTCCGATCATCGAGACGCAGGAAGGCGATGTTTCCGCGTACATCCCGACCAACGTGATCTCGATCACCGACGGTCAGATCTACCTCCAGCCCGAACTGTTCGCGGCCGGCATCCGGCCCGCGATCAACGTGGGCATCTCGGTGAGTCGCGTGGGTGGCAACGCCCAGATCAAGGCGATGAAGGAGATCGCGGGTTCGCTTCGACTCGACCTCGCGGCCTTCCGTGAACTCGAGGCGTTCGCCCAGCTCGGCACCGAGCTCGACCCGTCCTCCCAGCGTCAGCTGACGCGGGGCCAGCGGATGGCGGAGCTCCTCAAGCAGGGCCAGTTCGTGCCGATGAACGTGATCGACCAGTGCCTCTCGATCTTCGCGGGCACTCGGGGATTCCTCGACGACGTGGATCTCGAGAAGGTCGCCGCCTTCGAGACCGACCTGCTCGAGTACTTCCGCGGCAAGGGCTCGGCCGTTCGCGAGAAGCTCGTCGCGGCGAAGAGCTTCAAGGGCATGGAAGACGAGTTCAAGGCCGCCTGTGCGGACTTCAAGGCCAACTGGGCCGGCTGAGCAGGCTTCCTCCTCCCGTTCCGTCCGATCTTCGCGGCCGCACCCATCGGGTGCGGCCGCGTTCGGTTGAATCCCGTCTTCGGCGGTGGGAATCGGCGGCGGAGGTGCAACCCTCGAGGGGTGAATCCGAACAACGTCGTGCTTCGTCGAACCCGAGGCCCGCGCAGGCCGCGCGGAATCATGAACCGGAGTCACCCGATGCGTCGAACCGCGGACGATGGAATTCACGGGAATCGCGGATGGTCGCAGGTGGGTCTGCTCGCCAGCGGCGTCGCGTGTTCGATGCTGTTCGCCGTCGTCGGCCCGGGCTGCGTCGCCGCCAATGATCTGTCGGGGGAACGCGTGCCGACGAGATCCGAGGAGATAGAGGATCTGGATCGTGCTCGTGCCGCCGGGGCGATCGACGAAGCCGACTACCTCGAACTCCGCCGTTCATTCATACTCGCCGACTGACCGTTCTGAAATCGAAATCTGGGGTACAGACCGATGAACCGAAATCACCCGCGCCGCTTCGCCCTCGCCTCGACCGCCATCATGCTCGCCGGACTCGGTGGGTGCGTCGTGGGGAACAACTCCAAGCTCCAGCGTCCCACGATCGGGCAGGAGTTGATCGATCTTCAGAAGGCCCGGGATTCCGGAGCGATCGACGAGACGGAATACGATCGGACCCGGACCCGCATCCTCGACGGGGCCGGCGTGTCCTCCAGGCCGGCGGCCGAGGCCTGAAGCGGAGCACGGGGCCATCGCGTCGGGTCTCCTGCACGCATCTCTTCGAAGCATCCCGGTGGCGCGTCGTGTCGAGCCCCGGCCCGTGCACGGCCTCTGCTATCTTTCGGTGGACCTCCCGGAGTACCGCCGATGAATCCGCCCCGGCAACACTGGAACGACGTCTGGTCGAGCAAGGCCCACGCGGAGGTCAGCTGGTACCAGGAGGATCCCCGCATCTCGCTGGCCATCATGGAACGTCTGGGGATCGATGCCGGTGACGACGTGATCGACGTGGGATGCGGTGCATCGCATCTCGCGGATCGACTCGTCGTGCGCGGGGTGCGTGAACTGCACCTGCTCGACGTCTCCGTCGCCGCGCTGGACCAGGTCCGGACCCGGCTCGGTTCGATCGAATCGAGCACCCGGGTCCGATGTCACGCCACCGACGTCCTCGAACTCGATCCGGTGCCGACGGTTTCGCTCTGGCACGACCGGGCGGTGCTTCATTTTCTCGATGATGTGGAGCGGCGGGAACGCTATGCCGCCGTCGCGGCGACGGCGGTGCGTCCGGACGGCCACCTCGTGGTCGGCGGCTTCGCCCCCGACGGCCCGGAGCGTTGCAGCGATCTCGAGGTGCGACGCGCCGGAGCCGACGAGCTCGAGGCGCTCTTCTCGCCCGCGTTCGTCCTGGAGGCGTCGGAGCGGGAACTTCACGAGACGCCGTGGGGCGCTGTCCAGTCCTTTCAGTGGTGCGTCTTCCGGCGAGCCGTCTGACGCGCCGCCGTTCGCCGTTCGGGAGCCTTCATGGAACACGTCGCCACGCTGCCTCCGGTCATCGGACTCCAACTCGTCGACGAGCTTCATGCCGCCGGGATCCCGGCCGAGACGACCGACATGGCCCCGGGCGTCGGCGCAGCGGTCTACCCCGGTCTCCTCGAAGCGACGTTGACGGTGTGGGTTCGTGACGCGGATCACCTGGTCCGGGCTCAGGCGGTGTTGGAGCGGATGCAGGCGTCGTTCCCGGAGGACGACGTCGACGGGTTCGAGGAGGACGACGCTTCGTCGCCCCACGAGGTCGACCCGCCACGTCCCGAGCCGTCGGCGGTCTCCCGACGTCGTCGCGTCGCGCATCTCGCGGTGCTCCTGCTCTGGATGGGGCCGCCGGCGATCATCATCCTGCTGGGGCTGCTGCTTGTCTCGTTGTTCGCCATCGGAGGCGGCGGATGAGTCGATCGCCGACTGGTGTCGACCACGGGCTCACGCACTGCGCGATCGAATGTCGGGAGCTCGACCGGACCATCCGGTTCTACGCCCGCTTCGGTGGATTCGAAGTCGTCCATCGACGGCCCGGCATCGCGTGGATCAGCGATCGAACCCGCCCCTTCGCGGTGGTGCTCGTCGAGGGCGACGAGGTGCGTCCGCTCGGACCGTTCGCCCACCTGGGACATGCCTGTCGGGACCACGCCGACTTCGAGCGACTGATCGAGGAGGCTCGTGCGGCCGGCGTCCTCCGGGAAGGGCCTCACGTGGGCGACGGACCCGCTGGAACCTGGGCCTTTCTCGACGATCCCGACGGCAACACCTTCGAGCTCTCGGTGGGACAGGCGGTGGAAGTGGCGGTCGCCGGTGGCTCGCCACGGAAGGGGCCGGTGCGTCGACCGGTGGTCGGCGTGATGGGCAGCGGTGATGATCCGCACGTCGAGATCGCGGAGCCGCTCGGCCGGGCGATCGCGCGATCCGGATGGAATCTGCTGACCGGAGGCGGGGGTGGTGTGATGACCTCGGTCGCCCGTGGTTTCACCGGTCGGCATCCTCGGGCCGGGGTGCATCTGGGCATTCTCCGGGGCGACGCCGCGGGTGAGCCGCTCCCGGGATACCCGAACGAATTCGTCGAGATTCCGATCGCGACGCACCTGCCCGGTGGTGAGCTCGAGTCCGACAGTCGGAATCACCTCAACATCCTCACTTCGACGGTGGTGCTCGCCCTTCCGGGTCGAGTGGGCACCCGGGCGGAAATCGAATTGTCGATTCGCTACGGTCGCCCGATCGCCGTCCATGCATTCTGGCATGATGCGTTTCCAGACCTGCCCCGCTTCGACGAGGTCGACGCCGCGATCGGATTCGCGGATCGAGCCGTGGGCCGGGGAAGCGACGAGGATTGAAATGCCGACGGTTCGATTTCAGGGACGGGCGACGATCTGCAAGCCGGGAACGGCGCTTCGAGACGCACTTCTCGACGCGGGCATGACGCCTCATCACACCGCCGTCTCCATCCTCAACTGTCACGGGCTGGGGACCTGCGGCACCTGCGCCGTGCAGGTCGACGGCGCTGCGGACGCGACGTCGCCGCCGACCGCGCGGGAGCGATGGCGGCTCGGTCTTCCCCCGCATCGACGCGATGCCGGACTCCGCCTCGCCTGCCAGTGTCGGATCAACGGTGACGTCGAGGTTCGCAAGCACCGTGGCGTCTGGGGCCAGGGAGCCCCGGACGCGGGTGCGTCCGAATCAGGGATCCGATAGGCTCAGGCATCCCCCACGGAGATTCTTCCATGGCAAGATTGATTCTCGGCGTGTTCGTTGGATTCGTCCTGATGTCGGTCATCGCCTTCCCGCTCGGTGAGACCGCCCCGGCGATGGTCGGGGATCGATACTCGGATGCGCAGACCGGCATGGTCACGTCGTGGTACATCTTCGTGGTGCAGTGGCCGATCGCGTTGATGACCTCGGTGGTTTCGGGGATCGTCGCAGCGCTGATCGCAGGTCGTGAGGCCCGGGACTCGGCGATCAGGACGTTGGCGATGATCTTCATCGCGATCGGTCTCTTCTCCGCCGTGCTCACCTTCGTCGCCGACCTGCGCGGCGGCGAGTCGGAGGTCACCATGGCGGAGGCGACCGGCGAGGACATCGTCGAAGGCGAGATCGCCGGTCAGGTCGCCCGCGCGGAGGCCGACGGCGAGACCGATGCGGTCGCGGTGGAGACCGTGGCCAGGCAGCCTTTCTGGAACCTGATCTCGCTGCCCTTCGTCACCGGGCTCGGCATCATCCTCGGTGGCGGACTGCTTTCGGGCGGCCCCGCCGGGCGAGAGAGCGCCGGCCTCGGATCCGGCGGCGGATCGTGACGCGATGATCGTCTCCGCGTCGTCGGTCGAGGAACAGTTTCGAGCGATGTTCGAACGGGTGTGCGTCACGGGCGGGGCCGGGTTCATCGGCTCCCATCTCGTCGACGGACTCCGGCGTGCGGGCGCGACGGTCGTGGTGCTCGATGATCTCTCGACCGGCCGTAGAGAGAATCTCGCGCACCACGCCGACGGCGTCGATTTCGTCGAGGGATCGATCGGCGACGCGACCGCACGCGAGGACGCGGTGGCCGGATGCGATCTGGTGATGCATCTGGCGAGCCGGGTTTCGGTGGCCGAAAGCATGTCGGAACCCGAGCTGTACCGACGCGTGGTGGGAACGGGTACCCGCGAGATGCTGGAATCAGCAGTCGCCGCGGGCGCGCGGCGACTGGTGCTCGCGGGAAGTTGCAGCGTGTACGGAGACGCTCCGCCGCCGATCTCCGAGGCCACGACCCCGGCACCGGCGTCGCCGTACGCCGAGGCCAAGCTCGTCGCGGAGTCCCACTGTCGAGCCTTCGCGGAGGCCGGCCGGATCGCCACGATCTGTCCCCGGTTCTTCAACGTGTACGGCCCGCGTCAACGAGCCGACTCCCCGTATTCCGGCGTGATCGCGATCTTCGCGGCGCTGGCGGCCCGAGGCGAGACGCCGGTGATCTTCGGCGATGGACGGCAGACTCGAGACTTCATTCATGTCGAGGACGTGGTCCGCGGACTCATGCTTGCGGCGATGGCGACCGACACCCATGGCGGTGAGGCCGTGAACTTCGGAACCGGTCGTGGCACCGATCTGCTGGAACTGGCCCGCGTGCTTCGGGCCGGACCGCCGAGATTCGAAGCGGCGCGGGACGGCGACATCCGGCACAGCGTCGCGGACCCCGGGCGGGCGGCCAGGCTGCTTGGATTCGAGACGGAGATCGATCTGGCCACGGGACTCTCGAGCATCGGCCATCGCCCGACGTCCTGAGGCCGGTTCAGTCCTCGATCTCCTCCAGGAGATCCCGTTCGATCTCGACGGAGGCGCCGCGTCCCAGGATCTCCACATGGAGGACCAGGCACGTTCGTCGCGCCTCTTCCACCACCACGCCCTCGATGCCGAGCAGCGGCCCCTTGGTCACCCGGGCCCGCGCACCGATCGCGAGTCTGGGAAACTCCTCGACCTCGAAGCCGCCTTCGAGGGCTCGATGGATGGCCTCGAGCTCCCGCTGCAGGCCGTCCTGGTCGTTGACCTCGATGAAGCTGGCGACCCGCTTGGTCGCGATCGCGTCATAGGCGTCCTGCTTCTCGCCCTTCAGGAACACGTAGCTCGAGAAGAGCGGCACTTCGGAGCGATGCTTTCGACCGCGGGTGACCGTGATGCGTTCGACGAGCGGCAGGTCGTGTTCGATCCCCGACGCGGCGAGGAACTTCGCGACCGCCTTCTCCTGTCGAGCCCGGACGTGCAGCACCATCCATCGGCGGTCGACGGGGGTGTGGACGGAGGGTGTGGACGGCGATTCCGGCATGCCGGGAGAGTCTACGCTTCAATCGGGGTTCGGTGAAGCACCACGAGGGTCTGATCGTCCTCTCGAGGCCGATCGCCCTCGAACTCGTGAACGGCCCCTTCGATCCGATCGAGGGTGCACCGGGCGTCGCCGGGACACTGCATCATCGCCGCTTCGATTCCCTCATCGCCCAGCATGGATCCGTCCGGCGCTCGGGCCTCGAGGATGCCGTCGGTGAAGAGGACGAGCGTCTCGTCGGGCTCGATCACGATCTCGGCCGCCTCGAACTCCAGCGTCTCGAGAATCCCCAGCGGCGGGCCCCCGACCGAATCCAGTCTCTTGATGCGGGGTTCGTCCGTCACGTCCGCCACCCGGAGCAAGGCGGGTGGATGTCCGCACCGGACGTAGCGGAAGTCCCCGGTGACGGGATCGAGAATCGCCGTGATGGCGGTGACGAAGTCGCCGGTCGTCTGCCATCGAGCGAGGTAGCCATTGATTCTGCCGGCCATGGCTGCGGGTTCGAGGTCGACGCAGTCGGCGGAATGGAAGACCGCGTGCGTCATGGCCGCCATCACCGCGGCGGCGGGTCCGTGGCCGGAGGCATCGGCCACGAGAATCGCGATTCGATCGTCCTCGAGGCGACGCACCGTCCAGAGGTCGCCACCGGCGACGTCGCTGGTCTCGAAGCGTCCGGCGAGCGACCAGCCGGGAATCTCGGGCACGGTTCGCGGCATGAACGAACGCTGGATCGCCGCGATGCGATCGACTTCCCGGTGCATCGCGTCGTTCGCCGACCGGGCCTCCTCCTTCGCCCGAAGCTGACGGACCGTGCCCCCCATGAGATTCGCGCGAAGGGTGCGTTCGGCGAGTTCCTCGATCGACATCCCCTCGGGGGCCTCCTTGAAGTAGACGACCCAGTTCTGAGGCTGTCCGTCGTCGAGGAGCGGAATCGCGATCGCGGACCTGAATCGCCGAAGGGACTTCCCGAGCACCGGATCGTCGAGGATCTCCAGGTCGCGGTGCAGCGAGACCTCGCCGGTCCGAACCAGGTCCGACAGGAAGCCGGTGTCGTGGATCGGAATGTCGTGTCGGCCGCTCCACGTGTCGACCGGGCGCTCGAGTCCGTCGAGGCTGTCCACCGCGAGCCGGGTGATGCGGTACCGGCCGGGTTCGAGATCCCGGGTCGAGAGCGAGACCAGGCCGTCGACAGGTGCCGTGAAGAAGGGGTCGCGGCGGACCAGCGGCATGACGTCTTCGGGGCGGGTCACTCGGCTCAACGCCGAGAGCGTGTCGATCAGGTCCGTGAGGCGGGGCTCCGAACGAAGATCGACGGGGCGACTTCGCCAGGTCGCCGCAGTCGTGTCGGGTGGATCCGGGATTGGAATCAAGGTGGGCTCCGTCGTGTACGTCGTGACCTTCTCGGGGACGTGAGAGGGTAGGCTGTCGACGGACGTCCGTGTCGACCTTTCCCGATCTCGACCTTGGAGCATTCGATGAACCGTGAACTGATGTTGCAAGGCCTCGACGAAGCGATTCGCATGGCTGAAAAGGGGTGGTCCGAGGGTGGCATTCCGATCGGGTCGGCGCTGATGACGGAGTCGGGCGAAATCGTCTCGAGCGGTCACAACGAGCGCGTCCAGACCGGCGACCCGACCGCGCACGCCGAGATGGTCTGTCTCCGCAAGGCCGGCCGGCGTCGCGACTGGTCGGAACTGACGTTGGTCTCCACCCTGAGTCCCTGTTCGATGTGCACGGGGACCGCCGTCCTCTACAAGGTGCGTCGAGTGGTCATCGGTGAGAACGGCACCTTCATGGGCGCCGAGCACTGGTTGAAGGAATCGGGAATCGAAGCCCACGTCATGCACGATTCGAGGTGCATCGCCCTGATGGAACGACTCCAGCGCGAGAAGCCCGATCTCTGGGCCGAGGACATCGGCGAGTGAGTGATCGCCGCCACGTTCGACTTCCGTGAAAGAGAAGAGGCCCCGCGATCGGTCGCGGGGCCTCTTCGTTCAGATTCGGAAACTCGACTTCACCGATCTCAGCGGCGGCGTCCGACACCACGAGCGGCCGGGAACGAACTGGCGTCGGGATCGATCTTGCCGTTGGCGGGATGAGCCGACTGCGGCTCGATCGGCGGGTTCGGGTTCGAGCCGCGATCGTAGGCCTGGTGGATGCGATCCCCGGCCCGGGCGGCTTCCCGCGGATAGATCCCGTGGTGTCGGCCCCAGACGTCGTAGTACGGATCGGCGTACCCGTTGTAGTACGAGCCGTCGTAGTAGTCGTCGTTGTCGTAGCTGTAGCCGTTGTCCTCGTCGGCGTCCTGCCCGATGGGGTTGCCTTCGTCGTATCCGCGGAAGGGTCCGCCCGGAGGGGGGCCGTCGGAGGTCGCGAAGGTGAAGTGGTAGTGATCCCAGTGTCGACGGAGCGTCGCCTGCTGGTTCTGGTACTTCTCGATGTTGGCCTGGCGCTGGGCCGGCGTGATGCCGCCCTGCTCGGACTGGCGATCGGTCGCGGGCTTCGCGGGCGTGTGGTTCGCCATCCGCTTCTTGGTCGCTTCCGCGGCGAACTTCTCGTAGTCGTTCATCCCCTTGATCGAGCGGATGTAGTCGGTCCGCTGCTGCACCTGCTGGTGGAGCTTGTTGACGACCGACCACTGGTCCTCCGTCATCACCTTCTGGGCCTTCACTTCGCGGCCGAGCAGATCAGCGTCGTCGGTCGACGGCTTCGCCGCGCCGCGGCTGCCCTGCTGCTTGACCGCTTCGGAGTAGGCCTGCTGGAAGCTCAGTGCGTGGAAGGTCGTGGGATTCTCGGACGACCACTTCACCTCTTCATTCGTCTTGCCCGCCTGCTTGAGAAAGGCGTTCATCTGCTGGAGGCGGATCTCGGCGCTC
>JAACEA010000092.1 GCA_009936695.1 Planctomycetia bacterium | reverse complement strand
GGGCCGATCACCGGATTCGCTGGATTGCTGTCGACGTCCATCACCGGGGCCAGGTCGAGATCGATTCCGACCGGTCGCAGGTCCTCGGCGAGCCGTCGGCCGACCTCGCCCGCCGCCTGTACGCCCTCCAGACCGACCGACCGCATCGGAAGTGGTGGGTCGAAGCCATCCGTGAATCGAACCGTCTCGCCACCCTCCTGGTCGACGCAGACGAGGATGGGATCGCCGACGGGATCGGGAGACAGTCTCTTGACCTGATCGATCGTCTTCGCGACCTCGCTTCGATCACCCGCATTCCGTGCGAAGAGGATCACGCTTCGTACGCCGCGATCGATCAGCGAGGCGAGTTCCCCGTCGGGCTCCCGGCCGGGGAAACCGACGCAGACCAGACGGGCCACGCGTGCTTCGAGTGGGTTCGACATCGCGACCGCATGCTAGCGGAACCGCGACGTGGCTCATGCCGTCCTCGACGCCTGCGACCGGCGATCGGCGCGATGACGCCACCGAAAGAGATCGCCCGACCCCGCGAAGGGTCGGGCGATCGGATGTCATGGACTGGAGGCGAATCGATCAGAAACCGATCGAGACCCCGCCGAAGATCATGTTGCTGGAGAAGCCTTCGCCGCTGCGGCCTTCGTACTGAATGCTCACGTTGACGTTGTAGGTCGGCGTCCAGACGACGCCGCCGCCGTAGTACGCGGTGTTCACGGCCTGGTCATCGATGCTGTAGCTCAGGCTCGTGCCCTGGTTCGCGAGGCTCACCCCGTAGTTGCCGTTGAAGTTGAAGTTGCCCTGCCAGCCGAGTTCGCCGTCGAGCACGAGCCCGGGAAGCGCGCTCCAACTGAGACCGCCACCGACTCGACCGATCACCGAACTCAGGTCGCCGGGGGAGATGTTGAGGGCCGCCGAGGAACTCGTGTCCTCATTGATGTCGCCGGTGTTGATGTACGAATACATGAACGAGGCTTCCGGCGTGATCGCCCATCCTTCGCTGAGCTCGAACCGGTAGCCGCCGCCCATCGTGAGATCCATCTGGAATCCACTGGCGTCGGAGTCCGCCGAGATCGAGGTGCCCGGGATGATTCGCGTGAACTTGTAGTTGTTCCAGCCACCAGCGATCGCGGCGTCGAAGAAGAGGCCTTCGCCGCTGCTCCAGGCGAGGAAGCCGCCACCGCGGACGGTGCTCACCCGGGTGTTGCCGAAGCCGCCGTCGAGGTCACCGGTGATCTGCGAGTAGCCGAGGTTGATGCCACCGAGGAAGCCGTTTCCGAACTGCCAGGCGAAGCCGCCCATGCCGCCGTACTCGTTGCCGGAGATCCCCTTGATGTCCTCGCCCTCGGTGGGCGTGCTCAGGTTTCGTCCCCAGAAGACGCCGAAGCCCTCCGCCGTGGCGGACTCGGGGGTCATGCGGCGAATCGAACTCTGCACCGCCTGGTCGTCGGACGAGGTGTATTCGGTACCGCTCGAAAGTCGGAACGGTGCCGGCGTTCGCTGCTCGACGATGTCGTAGCGACGCTGGATCTCCTTGCGGAGCACGGTGAAGTACTGCGTGTTGGCCGCGAGCTGGATCGTCGAGACCTGCGTGGTCGGTCCCACGCCGTCGATCGCGTTCTCGTACGCCTCGAGGGTGTCCAGGGTGTCGAGCGCACCGAGGAGGATGCCTGAATCGCTGGTGGGATCGAGGTTCGCCGCGGCTCGGAGGGAGTTCAGTTCGACGCCGCGGAGATACTCCGGCGTCCCCTCGAGCGGAGTCGCGTAGTCCGCCGATGATCGAGCCCACAGCTGGGTGAGAGGATCGAAGCCGCCGCCGTTGTCTTGGTTGATGTTCCAAGTCCGGGTGATCGATTCGTCCTGGTTGGTCGTGACCGTCGTGTCACCGGTGATTCCACCCGGGCTGTTCAGAAGCAGGATGTCCTTGTCGTCCGGAATGTACGCGGCATCCTGGACGTCGACGAACACGTTCCCGCCATCGCTGAAGTCGCTCATGCCGCCCGCGACGTTGATCACCGAGGACTGGCCGTAGGTGCCGCCGGCGAGATCGTTGACGTAGTCACCGGTCAGGTTGATCTGCAGACGGGCATCCGTCGAGTCGGAGTCGAGATCCCCACTGCTGAGGTTCAGGACGCCCCGGTTCTCGCCCACCACGCCGACGAGTACGTCGCCCGCGTAGTTGATCGCCGAGGTGTCGATGTCCGCATTGGCGACCAGCGTCGAGCCCGCCTGCAGGTTGATGCCATTGGTCGCGGTCACGGTCGTCTGGTCGACGCCGTTGCCACTGAAGATCAGGGTCATCGGGTCGGTGCCGTCACCGATGGTCAGGATGTCGCCGACCGACAGGGTGGTGCCTGCTTCGAAGAAGCTGTCACGCGTGAGATCGAGGTTGCCGGTGACGCTGACGGCCGACTCGTCCTGCGCTTGGAGGATCGAGAAGGCGGCATCCGCGCCGACCGTGGCGCTGGCGGTACCGGACACGGTCAAGATGCCGTCACCGGTGACGGCGCCGGTCACGTCGAGGGTCGTCGCGTTGTTGAGAGAGATCGTTCCGGCGTTGTCGAGATCGCCGGTGAACGTCGCCGCCGAGTCCTCGTCGAGCAGCAGCCCGGAGTTTGCGGCCATCGTGCTGTCGCCGGTCACCGAGAGGGTTCGCGAGCCGGCGAGTTGGATCTGCCCGCCATCGGTCATGTCCAATCCGTCACCAACGATGAGTCCGTCGGCTGACGTGCCACTGAGATCCACGAGACCGCCGACCGACATCTTTCCATCCACCTGGGCGATCGCGGTCTCCTCGAGCAGCATCTGCCCGTCGCCCGCGACCGTCAGGTCGCCGGCGAACGACGCACCCGAGTTGCCCGATGCGGTGAGGGATCCTCGAATCGTGGAATCGTCGACGGTCGAGTTTCCGAAGATCAGGTTGTAGGTCGCGAGCCGGTCGCCGGAGAGCGTGATCACCCCGTCGATGCTGCCGGCATTGTCGAACTGGAGATTCGCGCCGTTCGTCGCGTCGGCGGTGATGTCGATCGTGGAGCCGCTCGCGAGGCCGACCTCGCCTTCACCGAGAAGGCGGGCGCTGGTTTCGAGCAGGAGCGTTCCACCCGTCATCAGAAGGCTGTCGGTGTTCTCCACAAGTCCCGTGGTGAGACCGTCGCCGTCGATCCGGAACGTGCCGCCGCTGCTGACCGTGGTGTTCCCGGTGTAACTGGCGACGCCGCCGTAGTTGAAGGTGCCCTGGGTCACGGTCAGCGAGAGCTTGCCGGCGTTGCCGGCGGTGGTGACGTCCGTGATCGCGCCGGTGAAGAGCCCGGTCTCGGGATCGTCGATGCTGCCGCCGCCCTGCACCGAGAGCGTGATGTCGTCGTTGCCGGTCGCCTCGATAGCGCCCTCGCCGATCAGCTGATCGAAGGCGATGGTTCCGCCCGACGTTCCGCTGTCGAGCGTCACGTTCGTGTTGGCGTTCAGTTGAAGCGAAGTCGCGCCAAGGCCGCCGGCGCCACCGCCTTCGAAGGTCACCGCTGAATTCTCGTTGACGTTGATCGTTCCCGAGAACTCGCGAAGG
>JAACEA010000570.1 GCA_009936695.1 Planctomycetia bacterium | reverse complement strand
GTCTCGCCGATGAGCTGCTGTGCCCAGAACTGGTCGGGAAAGCCGATCGACGCGTACGACACGAACTCTCCGAGGCCGCAATCGTCCGAGCGAATGAAGGTCTGGTCGTCCGGGCCGGTGTTGCCGGCGATCGAGGCGAAACCGTCATCGGCCTGGGGAATGCCCAGCTCGACGACGTAGGTGCCGTCGGCACCGAGACAGAGCGGCGGGTCGAAGGAGACCTGAAGCAGCACGTTGCCGCTGGCTCCCGCGAGTTCGATGGATGCCGAGCCGATCTCCTCGAGGTCCACGCCCGGCGCCCGGGGATCACCGCCGTCGGTGTCGACGTAGACGGTCACCGTGCTCGCGAGGGGAGTCGTGTTTCCATTGGTCGCGCCGAACTCGATGCAGCTCAGTTCGTACTCCTCACCGGGGAGAAGCACGCTGAGGTCGTAACTCTTCGCGAAGAAGTTCGGGGTCGTGATCCCGTCGGCAGCGCAGGAAACGCCGCCCTGGGTCACGTCGATGCTTCCGGTGTTCAACACGGTGTCGCATGACTGTCCGTGGACTCCGGCGGCGAGAATGAGGCCGGCACAGCCTCCGAGGAGTTCGGTAACACGTCGCATATCTCTTCATACTCCGGTTGGAAAAAAAACGAACGGGTATCGGATTCTAGTCCGTATTTACGCGGAATCCGGGGAAAAGATCCCTATTCAGCGGGCTTCACCTGGATTTGAACGTTTGTTTGCGGGCGGGACGGCGAAAAAGAAAGCCGGACGACCCAGTGGATCGTCCGGCTCATGAGCATTATCGGGTCGACGGCGACCGCCGACCATCAGGACCGATCAGGGACAAAGACCCCAGACCGAGAGGAGGAGACCGACGTCGGCACCGCTGACCTCGCCGTCGCCGTTCAGATCCTCGGGGCAACCGGGGCAAGGCCCCCAGGAGGCGAGGAGCAGGCCGAAGTCCGACCCGTTGACTTCGCCGTCGTCATTGAAGTCGCCGGGGCAGTCGTCGCCACCGCCACAGTCCTCGTTGACCACGCCCGGCGTGTCCGCCGCGGGCGGATCGGTGCTGGCCGGATCGAAGGTGCCGATGTTCCACACACCGGAGTCGTCACACGCCCAGACCTGAGCGGGGACGAAGGCGTTGTCGTCGATGTCGACGTCCGGTCCGATCTGGACCGGGCTGTAGTAGCAGTCGCCCTCGTCGGGGGTCTCGACGAGGCTCACGGAGTCGATGATCGACTCCCACGGCGTGACATCGAGCTCGCTGTCGTCGTCCGTGTCCAGATCCATGCCCGACTCGCCGACGAAGCCGAAGACGAGCAGGAAGGTGAGGTTGTCGCTGTTCTCGAAGGCGAAGCGACGCACCGTCTCGAGCGAGGCGAGCGTGAACGAGTCGGTCGACACCAGCGCCGTGCCGTTGCCGGAGATGGTCACGCCACCGAGCGGCACGGCCACTTCGAGACTGCCGCAGCCGCCCGATCCGTCGCCGATGACGAGCACGGAGACGCCATCGAGGGTCGTTCCGGGCTCACCGCGGAGTTCGATGAACTCGTCGACGTCCGCACCGGGCTGATCGATTCGGATCTCCGCGATGCGGATCTCCGGGGCATCTCCGAGGGGGAGACACATGTTCAACGCGTGCGACACGCAGGTCTCGTCCCATGAATCCGTGGCGCAGAACGGGTCGAGGCTCGTGACGAGATCACAGCAGATCTCGTCGTCGCAGCCCGGCGAACCGGCTTCGAGGCAGTTGCCCGACTTGGGATCGCCACAGAGGGCGGGGGGCGCACCGCACTCGAGATTCGCGAGCCCCGGGGTGTCCACGCCGAGGGACGGATCGAACGCGCCGAAGTCCCACTCGCCACTGGCACACTTGTAGACGTGGGCCGGCGTGTAGATGTTGTCCGGGCCGACCTCGATCGGGTCGAGGTAGGTGAAGTTCCCCGAGGAGTCGCCGATGGAGGCGACGATGTCGCCGACGGTCTGGTCCCAGGGCGTCGAATCGAGCGTGCCGTTGTTGTCGACGTCGAGGTCGCCGCCTCTCGCGCCGACGAAGTTCCATGCGAGGATGACGGTGAGATTCCCGCCGTCGATGATCTCGATGTCGAGCGGATAGTCCGGGGAACCGGTTCCCAGGCTCAGGGTCGGATCACCCATCACGAAGTAGCCGCTGCCGGGAATGGTCTGCCCGATGAGGTTGTACTGGTGGACCACGACTCCGTTCGGCTCGCAGCCGTCGGAACCGATGAACACCACGCTCAGACCGTCGAGGCTCTCGCCCGGGTCGCCGATGATCTCGATGTACTCGTCGTCATCGCCGCCCGGCTGCTTGGTGCGGAACTCGTTGATCGAGACCGCCGGCGGATCGCCGTCCGCGAGATAGGCGGCCGCGAGGCCGGCGCAGTTGGTGTCCCATTCCGCGGAACAGCAGGCGCTGTCCGCCGCGCACACCAGTTCGCAGATCACGATGTCGCTGCAGCCGGGGCCGTCCTGGGCCGCGAAACAGCTTCGATCGAGTCCGCCGCAGCCGATCGAATCACACTCGATGTTGATGGTGCCGGGGGTGTGCTCCTGCGAGTAGTCGCCGAAGGAGAAGCCGCCGATCGTCCAGTCGCCGCTGGGCTCGCATCGATAGATGCCGCCGGCGGCGTAGATGCCGTCCGGGGGCACGACGACCGCGGCGTATCCCCACTCGGTGGTGGTGGGGGGCTCTTCGCAGGTCTCGAGGATGCTGACGCCATCGGCGATCTCGTCCCAGAAGAAGGCGTCGATGACCCCATCGTCGTCGGTGTCGATGTCGCCACCCAGTTCGCCCGTGAAGTTCAGCACGAGGAAGATGGTGATGGTGTCGCTGTTCTCGAACTGCAGGTCGTCGAAGATTCCGTCGGGGATGCCCAGGGTGAAGGTGCTCTTGGCACCCACGAAGTAGCCCTCGGCGTTGAGCTGGTAGCCGTCGAGGAGCGAGATGCTCTCGATCGCACCGCTGCCGACCGCGCCGTCGCCGATCGCGATCACCGCGTATCCGTCGAGGGAGGCGTTGGGATCGCCCCTGATTTCGAAGAACTCATCGTTGTCGGCACCCGAGTGGTCGATGCGGAGTTCGTTGAGGATCAGCCCGTCGGGCCCACCGCCGCCACCGCCGTCGCAGGTCGCGTTGAGGGCGTCGGGGGTTTCGTTGTCACCGCCCACGGCGTCCGAACCCGGACGCCAGACGAGAGTGTCGCTGCATCGCCATCCATGAAGCGGCGAGAAGCCCGCGACGGGGCCGATGGTGGTGTCGCTGTAGTAGAACTCCGAGCCGAAGCCGTCGGGATTCTGATCGGCGAGGACCGCCAGTGAGTCGACCACCGAAATGGCGCCCTTGTCGAGCACGCCGTCGGCGTTGGAGTCCACGGTGTCGCCCACCGCTCCGGTGAACCCCTCGGCGATGAAGAAGGTCAGGTTCTCACCCGATTCGAAATCCAGGTTCGCGATCTGATCCGCGCCACCAAGCGAGTAACTCGGCGAGGCGAGCAGGAAGATGCCGTCGGCCGGAATCACGCCGGAGAGCTCCACGACGATTTCGACGCCACCGTTCTGGTCAGGCGGAAACGCACCTTCCAGATCGCCGACGACGACGAACTGCAGGCCGTCGAGCGACTCGCCGGGCTCGCCGACGAACTCCACGTACTGGTCAACGTCGAGGCCCGGCTGGGCGACGCGGAATTCACTCAACCGTACGTCGCCGAGACCGGCGGACGCGGTGCTGGCTGCGGCAGTGGCGGCAGCGGCGGTCAGCAGGGCGATGGATCGGGTCATTGGATCTGTTACTCCTCGAGGGATATCTCGATGGTGCGAGGGAGGATGGAGAAACGCGAAAGGGCCCCCGAAAGGGGGGGTGATTCTAGACCAAGGGCGCAGAAATCGCCTGTGGGAACGGGCGACCGAACTTCAATCTAGCCTCAGGAAGGGACTAATCCCATCGAAAAGGCCTTTTCTGCATTTGTTCAGTGATTCCACACCCCTGAGTCTTCGAGGCGAAGCCTAGGAGGGCACCTACCGGACGACAAGGCGCGATTTCGGACTTTTACGAACATCACAACGCTGGAGCGACTCGATGGTTGCTCCAGCGTCGGAATCTGCGGGCGGCGGCATTCGGGCGTCCCGATCGGGCACTCGTCCACCAGGCGGTCGCGTCGCTACTTCAGGGGTTCCGAATCGGCCGCCGAACCGCCGGCATTCTCATCGGGCTCACCCGAGGTGGTTTCCACGGCCTCCACGACCTCGACGACCGCGGGCATCGGCGTCAGGAAGATCTCGACGCGGCGATTGGTGGCGGAGCCCCGCTTGCCGTTCTCGGCGACTGGTCGGAACTCGCCGTAACCGGCCACCTGGACTCGGTTGGCCGCGATGCCGTCCTTGACGAGGGCGTCTCGAACGGAGATCGCCCGGTGCGTCGAGAGATGCATGTTGGTCGGGTGCTTGGCCCG
>JAACEA010000569.1 GCA_009936695.1 Planctomycetia bacterium | reverse complement strand
GTTCGCGTTCCAGCAACTGGTGAAGGTGTACGACGCCTCCATCCCGTGGAGGTCGGCGATCCGCGCCTCGAGCCGGTGGTGACAGTCGAACGTGCCGCAGATGAAGCGGACGCTCGCGGTGCCCGCCCCGTACCGACGCAGGCCGTCGATGCCCGCTTCCACCACGTCGGGATGGTTGGCGAGACCGAGGTAGTTGTTCGAACAGAGGCAGACCACCTCGCCGTGGCCCTGCAGTCGGACCGTGGCGTCCATGGGGCCTTCGATCGTCTGAAGACGCTTGAGCTGCCCGCTGTTCTCCAGGTCGGCGAGAACCGATCGGGTTCGATCGGCGAAGAGGTCGTTGGTGTCGATGGTGCTCATGGATGCTGGCCGGGATTGAGGGTTCGGACGCGGGTCAGGATTCGTACCTGGCCCGGATCCGCGGAACGAGATAGTCGTCGAACGCGGACGCGAGATCGTAGGTCGGCGACCAGCCCCAGTCCGCGCGGGCGGTGGCGTCGTCGCAGGAGGCGGGCCAGCTGTCGATGATCGACTGCCGGGCGAGATCCGGCTCGAATCCGGTCTCCGCGTCCGGAAAGTGCCTTCGAACCTCCTCGAGGAACTCCTCGGCGGACGGCGCGAAGGACTGGACGTTGTAGACCACGCGTGACAATTCGGATCGAGGAGCCTCCATCAATCCGCGGATCGCCGCGACCGCCTCGGGCATCGTCATGAACGGGATGCGGGCGTCGGGCCGGACGAAACACGCGTAGGACTCGCCGCGGGCGGCGGCGTGGAGCATCTCGGGGCCGTAGTCGCTGGTGCCGCCGCTCGGCACGGTGTCCGCCGAGATGATCCCCGGGAAGCGGATCGACCGGAAGTCCACCGGGAACTCCATTCGATCCGATGCGAGCTTGCGGTAGTGATGGGCGTAGTAGTTGCCGAGGTTCTCGCCCGCGATCTTGTTGCAGCCGTACATGGTGTGCGGCTGCAGGAATCGATCCTCTTCGACCGGCCCCGCGGCGGTCTTGGTCTCGAGATCGGGCAGTCCGTACGCCGCGATCGAACTCGGAAAGAAGAACTGGACCGGCCGGCCGTTGTTCGCGGCCTCTTCCGCCGCGATCCGCAGCAGGTTCAGCGTGCCGCCGACGTTGACCCCGTGGGCGATCTCCGGCACGAACTCGCTTCGGGTCGAGAGCAGGGCGGCGAGGTGGTAGATCGCACCGATCTCGTAGGAGGCGAGCAGTCGCTCCAGCATCTTCTCGTCGCAGACGTCGCCGGTGAACGATTCGTCGCACAGGCTTCGATGCGACTCCGGAAGTTCCCGAAGATCGATCGCGATCACCGCCGGGAACGTCTCGCCAGCAGCCGCCCGTTCACGACGCTCGCTCGCGAAGGATTCGAGAAGCCCGTGGCCCATCTCGCCACCGGCACCGGTCACGAGGATCGCGGCATCGCGACGAGCGCCGCGGAGCGTCGTACCCGCGGCGGTGGCGTCGGGAGCGCGACGCGGCGTGTTCGAGGAAAACGGGAAGTCCATCTCCGGATTCTAGCGGGAACGGTCCGATCGGCTCATCCCGATTCGAGCGCGGCGAGCCGAGTCAGGCGACCGCGATCGAACGAACCGAACGGCGGTTCCAGGGCATCAGTCCGAGCACCACGGCGAGTCCACAGGTCCCCGTCAATCCGGCGAAACACAGGCCCGCGCCCACGAAGGCGGTTCCAAGCAGGAACCATGGACTGATCGTCGCCGCGAGGGCCGTGAAGGCGACGATCATGGCTCCCGCCGCGATCTGTACCTGTCGCATCATCGGAATCGCCCGACCTGCGTCATGCTCGACCGGGAACCCCCCCGCCCTCCACGCGGTGATTCCGCCCTTCATGCCGGCCACGGGCACCGAGAGACTCTCCCCCATTCGACCGATCGCCTCGTCGCTTCGACGCCCCGTCCGGCAGTGGAAGACGACCGTCCGGCCCGCAGCCATCCGCTCGATCGCGTCCGGGTCGAGCCAATCGAGCGGCATGCACACCGCCCCGGCAATCCGCTCTTGACGATGTTCATCGGACGACCGCACGTCGACCAGCAGGATCGCGTCCGCCTTGAGCATCACGTCGACTTCCGTCGATTCGATCGCGACGGGTGGTGCCGGATGGTCGTGCGACGGTGGCGTGGGGTGCAGGACGTCCTCGATGCTGGTGGACATGACGGGCTCCGAAGCAGGGTCGATGGTTGATTCCGATCCCTGAGTGCCTGAATCGCCCGCCAGGTTCCCGAAGAATCGAGGAATCGCCGCTCAATCCCCTGAAGGACCCGGATTCGAGCCTGCTGCAGTCCCCAACACGAGGGCACGAAGCGTGTCGGAAGGCTCGCTCCCCGAGCAATCGCGGCAGAGATCGGTGGCCAGGTCGAGTTCGGCGAAGACCGCGCTGCAACGACCGCAGATGACCTCATCGGCGACCGGAAAGACCCGACCGGCATCGAGCGCATTGAGTTTCGCATTGAGCAGGTCGATGCAGGTCTGTCGGTCGTATGCCGGATCCACGGCGGGCGATTGCGGAAGCCGGGAGCGCATCGCCTCACGCATCCGCAGACGAGCTCGGTGGAGACGCGACTTGACGGTCTGCTCGTTGAGGTCGAGCGCCGCCGCGACGTTGGCGATCGGCAACTCCAGCATCTCCTTCATGACCAGTGGAACGCGGAAATCATCCGGTAGTTCGAGAATCGCCTGATGCACCGCACTGGCGGCCTCCCGTCGGATGACCTCCTCGAGCGGCGTCCCACCCGGCGCTGGAATCACCGAGCTCGTGGTCTCCCCGAAGGGCAGAAGCTCCTCCAGCGATGGAATCCGAGCCGGCTCCCCGACGCGACGACGGTGCCGCCGCTTCCACCGACGGATCGCGATGCCGCCGAGCCAGGTGCTCGCCTTCGACCGACCTTCGAAGCGACTCCAGCTTCGCTGCGCTTCGAGAAAGGTCTCCTGAAGAATCTCGTCGGCCTCGTCCTCGCTCCCGCTCAGTCGCCACGCGAGTCCTCGAATCATCGACGCATGAAGATCGAAGAGGATCGGAATCGCCTCGGCGGTCGGCGTGCCCGCGACGGGCGGATGTTTCGAGGTCGTCATCGCCGGAATGTAGCCGAGACGTCCCTGTCGAGTTCGCATACGCTCCTCGCATGACCCCCGAATCGAACCCCCCCCCCTCCGCCGAGGCGATCGTCGACCACCTCGGACTCGAACCCCATCCCGAGGGCGGGTTCTTCCGCGAGACATGGCGGCACACCGCCTCCGACGGCAGCCGAGGCCACGGCACGGCGATCCTGTTCCTGCTTCCCGGCGGCGTCGACAATCGGTGGCATCGGGTCGATGCGACGGAGATCTGGCATCACTATGCGGGCGATCCGCTCGAGCTTCGATTGTCCGACGCGGCTCCCGAGATCGCGCGGACCATCAGGCTCGGTCCCGACGTGCTCGCGGGCGAGACGCCGCAGGGGATCGTCGAGCCCGGTGAATGGCAGTCCGCGAAGTGTCTCGGCCGCTGGACGCTGGTCGGCTGCACGGTCTGTCCGGCGTTCGAATTCCGGGGTTTCGAACTTCTGCCCGCGTGAACGCTCCCCATCCGCGGCGCTCAGCCGTTGATCTCGTGCGCTTCACCGGCCCCGATCGGCACCCGAATCGACTCGACCAGGTCCTGGACCTCGCGACTCGGGGGTGCGGTGAGCAACGCGACAGGGATCGCCACCGCGAAGTTGAGCAGCATGCCGATGGTGCCGAACCCTTCGGGGGAGATGCCGAGGAACCAGTTGGATTTCACGTTCGCCGCGGGATCGATGAACTTGAACCAGACGATGTACGCCGTCGTCGCCGCGATGCCCACGACCATGCCGGAGACGGCGCCGGCCGCGTTCATCCGCTTCCAGAAGATGCCCATCAGGATCGCCGGGAAGAAGCTGCTCGCCGCGAGCCCGAACGCAAACGCGACCACCGCCGCGACGTAGTCGGGTGGGAAGATTCCGAGCAGACCCGCGAACACCACCGCGACCGCGGCCGCGATCCGGGCGAGCCGCAGCTCGCCACGCTCCCCGATCCCGGGCACCAGCATCCGCTTGAAGAGATCGTGACTCACGGCGCTCGAGATCACCATCAGCAGCCCCGCGGCGGTCGACAACGCCGCCGCCAGCCCACCCGCGGCGACGAGGGCGATCACCCAGTCGGGCAGTCCCGCGATCTCGGGATTCGCCAGCACCATGATGTCGCGGTCCACGTAGAGTTCGTTGCCACTCGTCTCGTCGATCGGGTTCTCCACCATTCGCTGGCCGTGGCTTCCGCGGGCGGGTGCCCCATCCGCATCGACGGCGAACACCGGCTTCCCGGCGCACACCGGCCCTGCGGTGTGCTGGACGAGTCCGTCGCCGTTCTTGTCGACCCACGCCACGAGTCCGGTGTCCTCCCAGGTCGCGACCCAGGACGGCGCTTCGGAGTACGCTCGATTCGCCATCGAGTCGAGCATGTTGGTCCGCGCGAAGACCGCGATGGCCGGCGCGGTGGTGTATAGGATCGCGATGAAGAGCAATGCCCATCCGGCCGAGGACCGCGCGCCACGAACGGTCTTCACGGTGTAGAAGCGGATGATGACGTGCGGCAGGCCGGCGGTACCCAGCATCAATGCCGCGGTGATGCACAACACGTCGATCGGGCTCTTCGAATACTCGGTGTACGCGGCGAATCCGAGGTCCGAGAGGGTCCCGTCCAGCTTCGCGAGCAGCCCGGTGCCGTCGGCGTCGACGCCACCCAGCGCGACCTGCGGCACGGGATTGCCGGTGACCATGAACGCCAGGAACACGGCGGGCACGGTGTAGGCGAAGATCAGGACGCAGTACTGCGCGACCTGGGTGTAGGTGATGCCCTTCATGCCACCGAGCACGGCGTAGAAGAAGACCAGACCCATTCCGATGATCACCCCGAGCGTGATGTCCACCTCGAGGAAGCGGCTGAAGACCACGCCGACGCCGCGCATCTGCCCGGCCACGTAGGTGAAGGAGACGAAGATCGCGCAGATCACCGCGACCAGTCGCGCGACCTGCGAGGCGTACCGATCCCCCATGAAGTCGGGGACCGTGAACTTCCCGAACTTCCGAAGGTACGGCGCGAGGAGCAGGGCGAGCAGGACGTAGCCCCCCGTCCAGCCCATCAGATAGACCGAACCGTCCATCCCCGCGAAGGCGATGATGCCGGCCATCGAGATGAACGAGGCGGCGCTCATCCAGTCCGCGGCGGTGGCCATGCCGTTGGCGAGCGGGGAGACCCCCTTGCCTGCCACGTAGAACTCACCGGTCGTGCCGGCCCGCGACCAGATCGCGATTCCGATGTAGAGGGCGAAGGTGATCCCGACGATCACGAAGGTCCAGGCCTGGACGTCCATTCAATCCTCCCTCTCGGCGACCCCGAAACGGCGATCGAGGCGGTTCATCGCGATCACGTAGACCACGATCAACAGCACGAAGACGTAGATCGATCCCTGCTGGGCGAACCAGAAACCCAGTGGATACTCGGTGAAGGGGAGCCGGTACGCGTTCAGACTCGGCGCGAGCAGGATCCCGCAACCGAACGACACCGCCGCCCAGACCACGAGCAGCCCGCCGATGAGCCGGAGGTTGGCTTGGAAGTAGGCTCGCCTGCGATCGGTGCCGGCGTCACCTTGCATCGGTCGCTCCACCCGCGGGCGCGACGTCGAAGGGGCCGTCGCCGGTACGGGCCGCGACGCAGCCGGTCTTCTCGAGGAGTCTCTTGGTGAGGAGGATTCCCTCGTGCTCGGAGGGACTGCCCCCTTCCCACTCGATGCCCACCCAGCCGCGATACTTCGCATACCGGACGATCTCCATCATCCGGGCGAAATCGGTCTCGGATTCGAGGCCGTCTGCATCGAACTTCCGACTCTTCGCGCTGACCGCCTTGGCGAACGGCATCAGCTGGGTGACGCCCTTGTACCGGTCGTACCACTTGCCGCCGCCGAGGCTGAAGTTTCCGAAGTCCGGAAGGGTCCCGCAGTTCGGCATCGCGACCCGCGTCATGACGCCGGCCAGCCATTCACCGTTCGAGGAGAGCCCGCCGTGGTTCTCGACGATCACGTCGAGACCGAAGGGCGCCGCCTTTTCGGAGAGCATCGCAAGCCCGTCGGCCGCCCGTTCCATCTGTTCGTCCCACGTTCCCGAGGACTGGGCGTTCACCCGGATCGAGTGGCAGCCGAGGAACTTCGCGGCCTCCAGCCATCGCTGGTGGTTGTCGACGGCCTGGCGACGCTTCTTCTCGTCGGGATCGCCGAGCGCGCCTTCGCCGTCGCACATGATCAGGACCGAGGTGACCCCGTGATCACCGGCGACCTTCTTCATGCTCGCGAGGTAGCCCGGCACACCGATCTTGTCCTTGTAGAAGCTGTTCACGTATTCGCAACCCGCCAGTCCGAATCGCGTCATGGTCACTTCCGCGAATCGGAGTGGATCGAGCTTGCCACCGTAGATCTCGCGATGAAGCGACCACTGGGCGAGCGATATCTGATTGGGAGGCATCGTCGGTTCTCCGGCGTCGGGCATCGCGAGGGCCGCCCGCGACAGACTCGTCGCGGCGCCGAGGCCTGCGAGGCCCGCGAGGCCTCCGAAGAAGGATCGACGACGAGGATCGGCGGGTTGGGACATTTCTGGGGTGCTCCATGGAATCGGCGACACGCCGACGACCGCCACCGTACCGAAGGGATCGCTTCGGCACAATGTGCAGGAATCGCGGCTCTTGAACGCTCGAAGGCGGATCGAAGGGGGCGAAGACCCACGATCCAACGTCTCGTGGAGGTCGTAGAAGGGAGATGCGAACCGATCGATTCATCACCCTCGGCATGCTTCTGCTCGGACTCTTCGTCGCCCCGGCCCAGGCCGCGATCGACGCCGAGGAGGATGCACTCGCCCGCCTGCTCGAGCGACCGGCCCTCCTCCCCGACCACGCTGTGATCCCACTCTCGGCGGCGACGCCGATCTGGATGCTCGATGGTGATTCGAAGCGGCTCGGTGTGTTCGGCTCCCATCTCGAATCGCCCGACCATCGACGTCGGGGCCGTCCGCGGACGACCGTCGGTCTGGCGACGACGGCGACGCCGTGGGGACGTCCCGCCGATCTCTTCGGGGTGAGCCTCACCATCGACGATCCGGTGAATCGGATTCTCGACGAAGGCGATCTCCGGAGCACCGCCCTCACGGCGTTCTATGGTTGGCGAATCACGCCGGACGCGGTGCTGCAGCCCGGCATCGCCTGGCGGTCCGATCGTGGTGATCCGGTCGACCAGATCACCGGCCTCCTCACCTTGCGGATCGAGTTTTGAACACGTCGGTGCAGCAATCCCTAGTGCTCTGGCACGAATCCTTTCGTTAAACGTTGGTTTCGGTCGGGCACGCGTCGTAGGGTGGACTGTGATGGATTCTGCCTTCACTGGAGCTCGCCCCGCATGTACCGCCACCTCATCGCCCTTGCCGCATTGCTCTCCGTGCTGCTGCCAGCGAGCGCCGCGTTCGGACAGACCTCGATCGCCCTGAACGTCGATGGCCTGAATCGCCGCTACCTGGTGCATCTTCCGCCGGGCTTCGATCCGTCGGAGGACCTCGCGGTCATGATGTGGTTCCATGGCGGTGGCGGCGACGCCGATGGCGGCGTCTTCGAGGCCGACTTCCGCCCGCTCGCGAACACGCAGCGATTCATTCTCGTCTACCCCGAGGCCTGGCCCGACGTGATCGAATCATGCCGCTGCTGGGGATACGACCTCGGTCAGGGCGAGACCAACGGCAACTACGAGATCGACATGGCCTACGCCAGCGCGATGATCGACGATCTGGTCGAACGCTACAACGCGGATCGAAGACGAATCTACGCCGGCGGATACTCGATGGGCGGAAGCTTCGTCTGGGATCTCGCCTGCGTCAAGAGTGATGAATTCGCCGCCATCGCTCCGGTCGCCGCGAGCATGTATCGGTCGACCTACGACGACTGCGCCGAGGGCCTGCCGACCGCCGTCTGTCACATCCTGGGAACCCAGGACTTCTACGCGCCCTACAACGGGGCCAGTTGGGTCCCTTCCGTCGCCGATCAGAACGCCTTCTGGGTCGCGAAGAACCAGTCGGAACCCGATCCCGAAGTCGTCTCCCTCGGTGGCGGCGTCACCCGATACACGTGGGCTCCCGGAGAGGGCTGCCACGGATTCCAGCACTTTCGTCGCCAGGGGGGCGGGCACGACGTTCCGTACTTCGCGACGACCGCGATCTGGGAATTCGTGTCCGGGTACGACATCGACGGCCTGGTCGCCTGCGATCCCGTCGAACCTCCCGTCAACGACGACTGCGGTGCCGCGACGGAGATCTTCACAGGCCAGACGCCCTTCTCGACCGTCGGTTCGTCCGACAGTGGGATCCCGAGCGCCCTCAACTGCAGTAGTGGAAACGGCCCTGCGGTCGGGGCCGACGTGTGGTTCCGCTTCATCGCCCCGTGCACCGGCACCTTCACGATCTCCACCTGCGATGCCGGCTTCGACAGCCGAATCGACGTCTTTGATGGAACCGGCGGATGCCCGTCCCCGGGTGCGCCGCCCTACACGTGCGGTGACGAGGAGTGCGGCGACGACGCGTCCGTGTCCAGTCTCGCCCTCGAAGGACAGGTGCTCCTCGTTCGAGTCGGAAGCTCGGACGGTTCGGTCGGAGACGGGGTCCTTGAAGTCGATTGCGAGCCGCTGAATCCACCGAACCCCGCCGACCTCAATGGTGACGGCCTCGTGGACGCCGCGGACCTCGGCCTGATGATCGCCGCGTGGGGTACGGCCAAGGCGGACCTGAACGGCGACGGCACGACCAACTCCGCCGACATCGGCATCCTGCTCATCGCCTGGAGCTGATCTTCCCGATCAGAGCACCGTGACCCGCAGGCCCTCCCGATCGATCTCGAGCGGGAAGCGCCGGACGAGGTCGTTCGCGGGATGCCGGTCGACCCGGTCCCGAATCCGCCTCGCCGCCGCGGCGTCCCGGGCGAGCATCAGCACGAAGCCGCCCCCGCCCGCCCCCGGAAGTTCCCACGCCGCGAGATCCCCAGCGTGGGCCGCGGCGATGGCCTCGATCCGTTCATTGGTCGCCGCCGGATCGAACGCCCGCTTCAGCGACCAGTAGTCGGCGACCCCGTCGCAGAAGCGATCCACATCACCGTCCCGAATCGCCAGCGCCATCGCCTCCGCGCCCCGCTTGAGTCGATCGACGATGCGAATTGCCTGAGGTTCCCGCGCGAGATACCGGCCCAGGACCTTCTCAAGAATGTCACGGGCAAGCCGCTTCTCGCCGGAGTAGACGAGCACCGATCGTGATTCGATCGCTTCGAGGAATCCGGGCGGCGGCGCGAGCGGCTCGACCTTCGGTCGTTGCAGCGGACCGGGCGAGGTGCGGGCGATCTTGACACCGCCGTACACGCCTCCGACCTGATCCTGCCAACCGCCGCGCGTGGTCATCATCTGCTCGAGCAGGCTCGTCCGTTCGACGATCCACCCCGGATCATCGGTCGGATCGACGAGCCGCCGGAGACAAGCGAGCACCGTCGCGCCGAGAATGGACGAGGTCCCGAGCCCGGATCCCTTCGGCACCGCGGAATAGAGCGTGAGCACGATGCCGCCGCCGAAGCGTTCGAGCCGCCGTCGAAGGGACGCCCTCGGATCCACGGGGACGATTCCCGCGAGCCGAAGCGCGACCCGTGGCAGCGTCGTCCAGTCGGAAGGATCCGCGGGTGCGAGCAGGGATCGCGCGGTGGTGAAGGTCCGACTCCGCCCGAGATCCACGCTGTGCACGTTGATCGTCGGTTCGTCGACGATCTTCGCCATGGCCTGGATCGGTTGCTTCCCGTGGAGGAGCACCGCGGCATTCACCACCGTGCC
>JAACEA010000009.1 GCA_009936695.1 Planctomycetia bacterium | reverse complement strand
TCGCCCGCCCAGCTCGACCAGTCCAACAACTACTCGGGTCATCACGATCCGAAGACCGGTGGCGAGAAGAGCCCCTACCAGACCGAATCCTCGACCGGTGAGAAGTCCGACTGACGCCGTCATCGAGACGTCGATCCGAGCGGATCGCCGAACCGGACCACGCCGTCGCGACTCCTCGCGGCGGCGTCTTCGTTCCCCCGGCGAACCATGCGTCGATCACACGCCCCCGATCCCGCCTCCTTCGAGATCCGGAAGCATCACGTGAGCCGATCCACCACGCCCGCCATCCGAGCCGAATCACGTGACTGGCGAAGTCACGTCGCGGCGATCGCCGCCGACGACGTCGGACGGGCGGACGATGTCGACGCGGTCGCGGATGCCCGTCGACTCGTCGATCGTGGCGTGCTCGGCGCAAGCCTGGCCTTCTCAGCGCTCGCACTCGCAGGCGTGATCGCGGGATGGACCGCCGCCGGCGGACTCCTCGATCCCGCGGAATCCCGCGTCCATGCCCCCGCGATGCTCGCGATCATCGTGGGCGTCCCCTGGTGCCTCTTTCTCACGAGGGCCCTGATCCTGCTGGCGTTGCGCCGTCGCGTGACGCCCTGGCTCGGCCGCCTCGTCCCGGCCGGACTGCTTCGGTTCGTCGGCGGAGGACACGAGACCCTCGCCCGTGCCGTCGCCCGCCGGATCGGCGAGATGCTCGCGCACGGCGCTGGTAGACCGCTCGCGACGGCCGGGACGGGCACCTTCTGGACGGCCTACGCGCTCGCCGCGATTCTCGCGATCTGGTTCGCGACCGCCCGAGTCGCGTACGGGTTCGGCTGGGAGAGTTCGTGGCTGCCCCCCGAGATCGGCGAGGCGGTGGTCGAGATCACGGCAGCACCCATCCAAGTGATCGTCGATCTGCCCGATCTCGAGCCGGTCGCCGCCCCACCGGTCGCTCCTGCAGACGACGCCGCGGCCTTGCAGGCTCGCCGAAGCTGGATCACCTTCCTCTCGATCGGAATCAGCGTGTATCTCCTGATCCCGATGCTCGCCTGGACCATCCTCAACGCGGCGTTGGGTCATCGTCGCGCGGATCGATGGCGGCCACCGGGAACCACGGCGACGACGATCCGGCGGGCACCCCGCACCCCGACGCCGACGAGCGCCGCGGACCCGACTCGCGTCGACGCGACCGGTTGCACCCACCTGATACGCGTCGAACGACCGGCGGACGCGTCTCCACTCCCGGAGGTGCTCGCCGACCTGGAGGACCTCGGAGACGACGACGCGCACGACGACGACGCCCTCACCGACGATGTGCCGGGCCGATTGGTGATCATTGCGTGGTCGCCCGCCACCCCCGACCGCGGGGTGCGCCGCCGACTTGCGCGACTCGGCGAAATGTCGTCGGCGTCACCACTGCTCATCCTCGATGGCGGGAACCGACTCCGCCGCGCCGAGTCATCCGCATCCGTGGCCGTTCGACTCGAGGACTGGCGAGGACTGGCCCGCGAACTCGGGCTCGATCTCCTCGAATGCGATCTCGAGGAGAGCACCGCGCGGAGTCTGACGACCCTGAACGAGGCGATCGCCGGAAGCCCAAGTGTCCGCGCGGCCGAAGCGACCGATCCCACCTTGCTTTCCATCACGGAACTCGATGGTGCGTTCGCGATCGTCGGACGCCACCTCGAGCGCGAGCCCGCCCTTCCCGATGATGCGGCGACGGCGCAATGCATGACCGAACTCGCGGCCGAGCTGGGACGAGGCACCGGCGATGAATCCCGGTGGCGGGATCGGCTCGCGGGGCTCGCGGAACTCGACGCCGCTTCGATTCCGGAACGTCTCGAGGCGATCCGGACGATCGGCCTCGACCAGCTTCCTGCACGCCTGCGGACCAGCGCGGCCTGGGTCGGCGTGGGGGGCATGCTCGGCGTCGCGGCGTGCGCCGCGGCGGCCGTGGTCGCCCCCGCCGCGCTCCTGGCCGTACCCGCGTGGGCCGGAACGGGCGCCGGCATCGCCGGACTCGTCTCGCTCGTTCGCCGTGGCGCGGATGCGACCGATTCATCGAGTTCCGCGGACGCTTCGGCCAGGATGGACCTCGGGTCCGCGGTCCTCACCCTCTCCGCCGCCGCCGTGCTCTGGTGGTCGCAGGGTGGAGACGAGTCCCGGACCACCGCGATGTTGGAGGCCCTTGCCCCCGAAGAGCACCGGCCGGAACTCGCCGACGCCGACGATGCACGTCGATGGCTCGCCGCCGCGCGTGGCCGGATCGCGGCCTGCATGGAGTCGATGCCATGACCACCTCGCTTCGCATCGCGGTGGTGGGCCACGCGAACACCGGCAAGACGTCACTGCTGCAGACCCTGCTGCGTCGACGCGACTTCGGACTGGTGAGTCCACGCGGTGGCACCACCCGTGTGAACGAGGTCGGCGAGATCGCGGACGAGCAGGGGCCGGTGGCGGCGGTCGTGGACACGCCGGGCCTCGAGGACTCGGCGCGACTTCGTGACGCGATCGAAGGCACGAGGGTCGAACGGCACGACGATCCTCGCACCCTGCTCGACCGATTCCTCGATTCGAGCGACGCCGGTCCCGACGGTGAACTCGCGCTCGAGGCCGAAGCGCTCCGTGCCACCACGGAGGCATCGGTGCTCCTCTACGTCATCGACGCCCGGGAGGAACCGAGACCGCGACACCTCGACGAACTGCATTCACTGATCGCGACCGCCCGTCCCGTGGTTCCGATTCTCAACTTCGTCGCCCGACCCGAGGCCGACGCCGCCCGGTGGCGCGAGGCGTGTGCCCGCCAGGGGCTTCACGCCACGGTCGCGTTCGACGCGATCGTGTACGACGACGCGGGCGAACGCCGCCTGCTCGATGCCGTCCGCACCCTCGCGCCCGAGCACGCGGAGTCGATCGACCGCTGGATCGAACTTCGACGTCGCGAACGCATCGACTCGGTGACCGCGGCGTCGGCCGCCGCCGCCGATCTGATCGTCGATGCCGCCGCCGCGGTCCGGGTCACCGATCCCGGGCCACGAGACGAAACGGTGAGGGCCGCGGCGTTCGATGCAGCCACGGCCGGCCTCCTCGATGAGCTTCGGACGAGGGAGATCGAGGCTCGAGATCGAATCGCGGGCTGTTTCGGCTTCACCGGCGAGGAAGCGGAGGCCGCGAACCTCGAGATCATCGAAGCACTGGGTGGCGTCGACTTCGCCAGTCCCGCGAGCCTCGAACGCGCCGGCATCTGGGCCGCAGGCGGCGGCGCCGGCCTTGTCGCCGCCGGGGCGATGATCGACCTCGCGACCGGCGGAATCTCGATGGGTGGATTCACCGCACTCGGGGCCGCCGGCGCCGCGCTCGGCGCCGTGGGGGCGAGCGGCGGCAAGATGCTGAGGCGGCTCCGCGGCCAGGACGAAGTGCGGCTCGGGGATTCGGGGATCGACGTCCTCGCGATCCGCGCCCGGGCGACGATCCTCGCGTTCCTCGCCCGTGGCCACGCCGCCATCGAGCCGGTCTCGCTCGAGACCGCCATCGAAGACGGCCTTCGGGATGGCGGCATCTCAGGTGAAGGGAAGGCCGGCTCGACGTGGCCCGAACTGCGGCGACGGGCTCGCGGCACGGCCGCCTGGAGCACCTTGTCGATTCCGCGGAGCAATCGTGCCCCGGGCGCCGCCCGGGCCGAAGCCGCCCTGCGGATCGAGGAATGGCTTCGCGAGGCGATCCTCCCCGCCTCCTGAACTCGAATTCCTTGGCGCGATCCTTCCGGTCGCTATACTCGGCGGCCCGCCGGAAACGGCGACTTCGGGGCGATTAGCTCAGCTGGCTAGAGCGCTGCCGTCACATGGCAGAGGTCGAAGGTTCGAGTCCTTTATCGCCCACTCTCAAGACGCCCCCGGAGCACCGCTCCGGGGGCGTCTTCATGCGTGTTCGGCGAGGGTCGTGGATCAGCGACGATCGGAAAGGGAGCGGACGGGAGCTCCGAGCGTCGAAGCGTGCAAACGCCACGCGACCGCCACGAACATCTTCACACTCGCCGCCGTGTCCCCCATCGATCGCGACTTCACATCGAATCACCACCCGATCGACGTCGAATCGGACCCTCGGCGATCGAGCCGCAGCCGGACCGCTCGCTTGTTGGCATAGACTGGCCGGGTCGACACGGCGATGGCCGACCCGCCGTCACGACCGGCGATCGCGAGCGGATGGCGAGCGACAGACGAACTGAAGACCCGAGCGGAGCCCCGAGCATGACCAAGCAGATGCCACGACGTGACTTCATCCAGCGATCCGCCGCGGCGGCCATCCTCTTCAAGACGGCCGGCCACGCCGCCGCCGATCCCGGAGGCCGCCGCTGGTCGGCGAACGAGCGACTGAACGTGCTGAGCATCGGTGTCGTCGGAACGATCGGAAGCGTCGATCGGAAGCAGGTCGGCATGCATCCGGCCGTCGAGATCGTCGGCCTGTGCGACGTCGACGAGCAGGCGATCGAAAAGGCCGCCGTACGACACCCCGACGCGTTCACCTGCAAGGACTACCGCGAGGCGTTCGATCGATACGGCGATCGCTTCGATGCGGTGATCGTCTCCACCCCCGATCACACGCACGGACCGATCATGCTGACCGCCCTGGCGAACGGAAAGCACGTCTACGGCCAGAAGCCGCTGGTCCATCAGCTCGAAGAGCTCTCGATGATCGACGGCGCGATGGATGTCCATCCCGAGCTGGTCACCCAGGTCGGCAACCAGCGGATGGACTATCCCGGACGCCGAGCCGCGGTCGAGATCCTCCGGTCGGGCGTGCTGGGGCCGGCGATCGCCGCCCACGCATGGACCGGTTCTCCGAACCCCGGCGCGTACTTCAACTACGACCGCGTGCTCCATGAACCAGCCGAATGTCCGGCCCACATCGACTACGACCTCTGGCTCGGCCCCTGCGCAGCGGTCCCCTACCGGAATGAAATGCTGCCCGTGAAGTGGCGATCCTGGTGGGACTACGGCACCGGCGGACTCGGCGACTGGGGCGTCCACGTGCTGGACGTGATCTTCTACGGCTTCGACGAACTCCAGTCGCCGATCGCCGTGAAGACCCATGCGCCCCGGCCGTCCGAGACGTTCCACACCCACCCGTGCCTTTCGACCGTCACCTACGAGGTCGACTCCCCCCGCTTCGCGAACGCGTTCTTTCCACTCCATTACGCGGACTCGGGACAGACCGTCTCCAGGGCCGCCCTCGGTCTTCCGCCCGGTGACTGGAAGGACTCGAACATGACTGTGGTGCAGTGCGAGGGCGGCGTACTGGCACTGACCGCCGGCGGCGATCTCGAGATCTGGCGCGACGGCGTGATGACCCCGGGACTGGAGATGCCCGGCCTGCCCGAGTTCCCCCCCCTCAACCACTGGCATGCGTGGGTCGACAACGTCGTGGGCAGGGACACCAAGCTCTGGACACCGTTCAAGGACGGCGTGCGGATCACCGAGCCCGCGCTTCTGGCGGCGAAGGCCGCTCGATTTCCGAATGTCGAGCTGGCCTGGGATCGGGCGACCAATTCCTTCACCAACCACGAGGAAGCGACCCGCACGATCGTGGGCCGGCAGTACCGGACGGGCTTCGCGCCGCCGCGGATCGGCTGAACGAGGACGGCGGTTCCCGAGCCCCCGCATCCCGAACGACGGGACCCGGAGCCGGGTTCCCGGGGTTTTCTCCGTCGGTGCCGAACCGGTCGCCTCGGCCTTCGTATCGATGCGGTGGCGATGTCGCCCGCCGGGGTTCACGCTGTACGGAGACCCCCTCCCATGCCGGATCCGCGCCTGCCCGCTCGGTACGCCATCACCCTCTCCCTGTCGATCGGCACGCTCGCGAACGCGGGCCAGGAGGTCGCGGTGCCTGACCCCGGTTTCGAATCGGGCGGCGTCGGCTGGTCGGGCGGTCGAATCGTCGAGGACGAATCGGTCGCCGTACCCGAAGGGAGCGCCTGTCTCGGAGTCGATGCGGATGGATCCGCTTCGGCATCGATCACCCGGACGCTGAACGCGGGCGAGACGTATCGGCTTCGCGCCTGGACTCGGCGATCGAATCCAACGGGGAACGCCGCGTCGGGGACGGCGTCGATCGGACTCTCGAGCATCGTGGACGGGAAGACGACGATCGAGCTCGGGGTGACGACCGCGTCGGTGGATCCACCGCCGCTGGCGGGCGCGGCGGCGACGGTCGCAAGCGACGACGGCGTGAACGTCTGGTTCGACGGCGGATATCGCATGCACTTCGGCGACATCCCCTTGTACCAGTCCACCTCCGCCGATCCGCTCGTCGATCCCTGGCTCGAAGCCGAACGCGATGGCTACGACTTCGACAACGCGCTGGGGCCGCTTCGCACGTCGAACGGCTTCCGCGCGATCTACGACTGTTTCTACGACGACGCCGGGCCCTCCTACGAGTCGATCATCGGCTTTCGAAGACCGACCGGATCGGCCCCGGACTACACCTGGGCCGACGACTACGAGGTCGTGCTCGAACACGCGCCTTCCGAGTTTCCATGGGTCATCGACCCCCACCTCTTCGAGGATCCGGACACGGGGCGGGTCTGGATGTCCTGGGGCGGGCACGTGATCCACGTGACCGAGATCGACCCCCTGACCGGGCGCATCCTCGGCGACCCCGCCGATCCCGAAATTGACACCCACCCGGCCGGCACCCACGTCCCGATTCTCAAGTGGCCGGAATCCATCGCCCTCGGCGGTGACCCGGCGCAACCCCCCGGATGGTGCGGCGATGCGTTCTCGAGCTGCTACATGGAAGGCCCGGCGCTGTTCAAGCACGACGGCTGGTGGTACGCCTTCGCGTCCTACGGCAACCTCGGGAGCGATTACACGATTCGAATGGCCCGATCGACCTCGCCCACTGGGCCCTACCTCGACAAGGATGGCGTGAACGGGACGACCTTCGATCGAACGCTCGATCGCTACGGCGCGTCGATGCTGCTCGCCGCCGACGGTGATCAGGCCGTTCCGGGCCATCCCGCGGTCTGGAAGGACGGCGATCGACTGCTCCTGGGATACGACCAACGCCCGGACCCTCGGTTGGATGTCGACCGCATGGCCATTCGCGAGCTCCACGTCGTCGACGGCTGGCCCACGATCTGGCAACCGATCGAACTCGAGATTCGCGTGGACGATCATCCCGACGCCGTCGGTGGTGAGTTGAGGATCGAGCTCGGTGGAGCCGGTGACCCGGAATCGTTGGTGCTCTTCGATCGAATAGAGCTCGAACGAATCGGAACGCGCTGTCCGTCGGACCTCGACGGAGATGGTCGAACGGACGGTGCGGATCTCGCCCGACTCCTCGTCGGCTGGGGCTCGAGCGGACCGGGCGACCTGAATGGAGACGGCCTGGTCGACGCGGCCGACCTCGGGCTGCTGGTCGTCGGCTGGGGGCCCTGCCCCTGATCCGTGATCGCGGACCAGGGCACCCCGGACGGTGCCGGGACTTCCGCAATCTCGAATCCCGACGTCGACTGCGACGACGGCGATCCCTGCACTGCCGACACCTGCCTGCTCGGCGAGTGCTACTTCACCAGAATTCCGGGCTGCAACACCTGTTGCGAGGCAAACGGGACTCCGGGATGCGACGACGCCGACTGTGCGATCCCGATCTGCGGCTCGATTCCGTCGTGCTGCGAGATCGAGTGGGACGAGACCTGCGCGCAGCTCGCGAACATCTTCTGCGACTGCCCCTGATCGATTCGACGCCGACCGCCCGCAACGCCACCCGCGTGCGACGACGATTCACGTCGTCCCCACGCTTCAGGTTCAGAGCGACTTCAGGAACGCGACGATCGCCGCCCGTTCACTCGCGGACATGTTCCGGAAGGTCTCCTTGGAGGCCTCGGCTTCACCACCGTGCCAGAGGATGGCCTCTTCGAGGCTGCCGGCGCGACCGTCGTGGAGATAGGCCTCTCCACCACTGACGCCTTCGGTCAGACCGATGTTCCACAACGCAGGCGTTCGCCATTCCGCACCACTGACCCCGTGGTCGCCGATGTTGTCGGCCAGGCCGGGTCCCATGTCGTGCAACAGCATGTCCGTGTACGGATGGATCGTCTGGTTCCGAAGCTCCGCATAGGGATGGGTGGAACCGGTCACCATCGTCGGCACATGGCACGCGGTGCAGTTCGCGGCGGCGAAGAGCGCCTCGCCTTCGATCGCGGCCGGATCGAGGAGGTTTCGTCGCGCCGCGATGCCGAGCAGCGACGTGTAGCGATCCATCAGGTCGAGATCCTCGTTCGCGATCTCGATGGGCGACGGCTTGACGTCCCCGTCCAGGACGGGGAAGACCTCGCTCGACACACCCATGTCGCGGTTCATCGCATACGCGATCTGCTCACGCACGGACGCGGTCGAGGCTCGTCCCCCGAAACGACCGACGTGACTTCGTGATGGATCGAGCGGGTTCTCCACGGTCCGGAGACGACCCGAGATTCCGTCCTCGTCGAGATCGCACTCGTCCGCCAGTTCCAGCAGGGTCGCTTCGTCGATGGCCTCGAGCAGACCCACGCCCACGAGCTGCGGCGCGAGACGGACCGAGTAGAACTCCGGTACTGGACCGGTGAATTCGTAGACGGGGCGGCGCAGCGTGTACGCCGAACCGTCGCCATAGGTCCCCGGGATCTCGTCCCATCCGGCGAGGAGCATCGAACCCTCGGAGTCGTCGGCGTCACCACCGCCCTGGAAGCCGTCCGGCTCGAGGACCTCGAACCAGTTGAGGTTCCAACCACCGGACGCGGCGCTGATGCCGAATCGATGTTCACCCGCGGTCAGCTGCACGCTGAGGGTCACGGTGATCCAGGACTGCCATCCGCCGGTCGCGGGGATGTCGATGGTTCCGTACAGCGGCGACCCGCCGACCTCCTCGAAGCGAAGGGTTCCGCCACCGGGCACGCTCGCCACTCGAAAATCGATGAGGTACGTGCCGGTCGTCGGGATCATCACCGGGTGATCGACATAGGCCATCCAGTCGCCGGCGTCGATGTAACCGACGTTCAATCCGCCGCCTTCGTCGGTGCAGGTCTCGGTCTGGACCCCGCTCATGGCGGAGTAGTCCTCGGCCTCGACCCGAATGATCGCCGTCCCGTCACCACCGCCGCCATCACCGCCACCGCCACCCGGTGTCGAACCGGTGCTGGGCTGGAGCACCTCACCGAGGATCGGATGCGGGGTTCCATCCGCATCGCTGCCGACCTGGATGACGGCCTCGTTGTAGGCACCGCCGACCGCAGGCGGCAGGGCTCGACCATTTCCGATGTGACATGCCACGCAACTGGTGTTGACGAATCGCGGCCCGAGCTTGCCGATGTGGTCGGCGAAGATCGGGTTGCCGTCCTCGGAATGAACGCCGGTTCCGAAGTCGGTGTGATGCAGACGGCGACCGACGGTGAACGCGTGACCGCTGGCGTGGGAGATGTTCCCGACCATCTGCTTGAAGCGTTCATCCGGTTCGTTGGAATACTGGTACGGGAGCGTGGTTCGCCCGCCGAGCCAGGCCTCCTCGGGAAGCGGGAAGGAATCGAAGGACGCCGCCTCGCGTTCCGCCGGGGTCTCGGCCTCCTCCTTCGCCTTCGCATACCAGGGGACGATTCCTTCGCCGACGACATAGAGGATCGCGGTGCCGTAATAGTTCAGCCGGCCGTTTCGCGGCGCGGTGAGGAACTGGCTGAGCTCGATCTCCATCCGATCGCCGATCGCGAGCGGCGTCTGTTCCGGCCACTTGTTCTCGATCTCCGCCGTGTAGAGGTACTCGGTCTCTCCGGGATACCGCTCCGACGGCTCGATCGACACCAGCGTGACGCCCGCGTTCAGGAAGTCGGACATGTTGTTGTGGTAGCCCGCGAATCCGGTCGCGTAGAAGGTTCGGAACTCCGCGGGGTTCAATCGATCGAGCGTCGGGAAGTTGAAGGTGAGTCCGTCGCCCCCCATCGCGGCGCGATCGATGATCTCGATCTCGGCGACCCGCTGCTCCCAGTAGAAAGGAAGCCAGTGATCGTAGGTGCGGTAGGGAATCCCGTTGACGATGTCCTCGCGGGCGTGCCGGTCCCGAGCGCGATCCGCGATCCGGGTGATCATCGCGTCGGAGGTGTACTCGACGATCTCGGGTTCGAGCGGTTCGGAACCGTCGTGGATCGGGTCGAAGACGAGGTCCTCTTCACAAGGGCACCAGCCCCAGGCACCGAGCATCGCCCCGATGTCCGCGCCGTCGACGCGGCCGTCACCGTTCAGGTCGGCGGACCCGCTCCCCTTCCCCCACTGCGCGAGCAGGAGTCCGATGTCGCTTCCGCCGACCTGGCCCGACCCGTCGAGATCCGCGGGGCAGTCGCCATGCGTGGTCGCACCGAGCGAAGCGAACAACGCGAGGGCGGCGAGTGACTTCAGAAGCGAGTGGGCCGAGTGGGTCATGGTGCGAACTTCCATTGATCAGCTTCGTTCATGCGACGAAACCGACATTCGTTTTCTGATCTTCAGACGAAAGGAATCCTGCTGCAGGTGAACTCGGAGCCGGTTCTTCGACACGTGCACCGGAGCCGAATGTCCTCGAACATTCCCTAAGATGCCAGATATCGGGGTTGGCGGCGATTGAATCTGGCTGAAATCGAACCAAAACAGCTCGACGGTCGATATTCAAGGAGGCAAGCCACCTCTTCGTCGACCGATCTGGAGAATAAAAAATGCAGACTGATTCAGCGACTCCCGTGTCCGAAATGCCCCCGATGCCTTCGGAGGAACTCGCCGCCGCCGGCACGGCTTTTCTGATTCTCTACCTCGCGATCCTCGTCATCTTCTGCGTGGGGTGCTGGAAGATGGTCGCGAAGGCGGGGCTCCCGGGAATCCTCGGCCTCATTCCGATCGTCAACCTCTTCGTGCTTCCGGTCGTCGCCGGCAAGCCCTGGTGGTGGGCCTTCATGATCCTCATTCCGATCGTGGGCGGGTTGCTCTACATGATCCTCGTGTCTCTCGGCATCGCCGAACGATTCGGCCGAGGCGTGGGAACCGCGCTCGGATTGATCTTCCTTCCGTTCATCTTCGTGCTCATTCTCGGCTTCGGCGACGCGAAGTGGTCGCCGCCGACGAGCACCGCCTGAACGACGTCACCACAGCAGCGGACTTCGACCCCTCGGAAGCGACACGCTTTCGAGGGGTCGTTCTTCATGCAGGGTCGGGTCGAGGCCGCGGCCGTCCCCGCGTCAGCAGGAAGCCGACCCCAGCCGTCGCCGAGATCGTGCCTCCGATTCCGAGCACGGTCATCCAGGTCGGATGCGAAAACTGAGCCGTCACCATGACGATCCCGACCACGTCGAAGGCGCCCACCAGCAGGGCGAACCAGAGCTTGCCGGCCGGCGCGATCACGGCGGCGACGAGCGCTCCGATGAGCCCGCCACCGATCCATGCGAGGACCACGGCGAGCAACGCGCCGACCGGGGCGTCGACGAGCCACGCGGAAAGCACCGGCGTCATCTCCTCCTGGACCTGCCGATACCGTTCCGTGTCCCCGGCGGCCATCGCATCACCCATGGCCCTCGAGAGCGCCTCGATCTCGGCCGGAGGCGGATAGATCGCGTGACCGACCGCCTCAAGGGCCATGACCCCGAACATGAAGGCCACGATGCCGGCCACGGGTGCGATCAGGAAGCGGATGACCTTCATGTGCATGCTCCGGAGAGAGGGTCCAGGGTCCCGAGGAATCGAACATTCGTTCGAACGCCAGGTGGACGGTACCCGCGGCCGGGCCGTTTCACGACCGGCCGGTCCGGGCTCGATCCGGCGCACTTCGATCGACCCCCGCTGGAATCCCGCATACGCTTCCCCCATGTCCAGCTCACCGATCCATGCCGCCTTCACCACGCCTCCCGCCACGCCCCGACACGGGGTCTACAACTTCTCGGCGGGTCCCTCCCACATGCCGATCGAGGTCATCGACCAGATCCGCGAGGAACTGCTCGATCTCGGCGAGACCGGCATCGGACTCATCGAACATTCACACCGTGGGCCGGCCTACATGGACGCCTCCGCCGAGGCGGAAGCCGTCATTCGGCGACTCACCGGCGTCGGCGACGAGCATGCGGTGATCTTCATGCCCGGCGGCGCCACCGTGAACTTCGCGTTCCTCGCGCTCAACTTCCTTTCGGAGGGCGGCACCGGGGTCTATCTCGACACCAGCGTCTGGGCGCAGAAGGCGATCGAGGAAGCGAAACCCGTGGGCAACGTTCACGTCGGCTTCAACGGCCGCGGCGGCGATGGTTTCTCCTGCCCGGACCCGACGAAGGCCGGGACCGACATCGACGCCCCTTCGGATGCGGCGTACCTCTTCTACTGCGCGAACAACACCGGCGAGGGCACCTGGTTCACCGAGCCGCCACGCAGCGATCTTCCCTTGATCGGTGACCTGACCAGCGACATCTTCTCACGGCCCTGGCCCTTCGCCGACCACGCGATGACGATCGCCGCCGGCCAGAAGAACCTCGGTGCCGCGGGTTGCTCGGTCATCGTGGCGAAGCTGCCGCATCAAGCGAAATGCGCCCCTCGTCCCAATGTTCGCACGGCGTGAGCCGGACGCCATCGAACAACAC
>JAACEA010000091.1 GCA_009936695.1 Planctomycetia bacterium | reverse complement strand
GTCGACATCGATCCCGCCACCGGCAATCGATTCCGGATCACGCCGAGCGTGGGAATGGACGTCGACATCGCCGACCCGATCGAAGGCACGACCGCGGCCGATCTCGGGCTCACCGGCACCTACAACGGTGGTGCATCGACTTCGGGCGCGGATCTCGCACCGCGGTTGACCTGGAACACGCGGATGGACGCCCTCGACGGCGTGTCCACGCCGCTCGGCAGCCTCCGGATCGAGAACGCCGGCCAGGTCCGGGTGGTCGATCTCTCCGGTGTCACCACGATCGGCGACCTGCGGGACACCGTGGAGCTGCTCGACATCGGGGTGCGGATCGAACTCGGCGCCACGGGTGACCGCATCGCCGTGAAGAACGAACTCTCGGGGGGTGCCATGTCGATCTCCGAGGTCGGTGGCGGCGTGACCGCGACGGAACTCGGTATTCGAAACTTCTCGGCCGACACGCTTCTCTCGGACTTCAACGACGGTCGGGGGGTCGCGATCCGAAGTGGATCCGTCGATCCGATCTCGGGCAACCTCGATCCCGACGCGGACGTCGACTTCACGGTCTCCCTCCACGATGGGCGATCCTTCGACGTCGATCTCGCGGGTGCCGAGACGGTGCAGGACGTCCTCGATGCGATCAAGGCCGCCGCGGGCGGGATCGGACTCGCCGTGCCTGGCGAATTCGACGCCGGGCTGGCCACGGACGGAAACGGGATCGAGTTCACCGATCTCACGGTCGGTGGTGATGATCTCTCGATCGAACGGCGGAACAACAGCACCGCCGCGGCCGATCTCGGCATCCAGGGGTCGACCGCCGGCGCAACTCTTGCCGGGACCGACCGCGCAACGGTGGCGGTCGACGGCGTGTTCGGGCATCTCAAGGCCCTTCGCGACGCCCTGTACGCGGATGACGAGTCTGGCATCGCCTTTGCAGTTCAACGATTGGAAGCGGACATCGCTCGTTCCACCGAGGCGAGAGCCGAAGTGGGCGTGCGGGCCCGGCGTGTCGAGGACGCGACCGTTCGGGAAGAGGACCTGCAGGTGCAGGACCTCAGCCTGAAGTCGACCCTGCAGGACCTCGACTTCACCGATGCGGCCATCCGCTTCTCGCAACTGCAGCAGCAGTTGCAGGCCGGGCTCAGCACCGCCGGCCGGATCACGAGTCTCACGCTGCTGGACTATCTCCGGTAGCGATCAGGAAAGCGGCGCCGAGCGGCGCCAACATCGGACCCACCTCCACCGACCGGATGGGTTCGAGGACAGGAAGTCCACGCCGGACGGATCCGGCGGGCACCAAGGATTGGTGGTCGGTCGACCAGGAGCTCGACATGCAACTCGAGACCACTCGCTTCGGAAACGTCGATATCGACGAGGATCGCGTGATCACCTTCCCCTCCGGCCTGCTCGGATTCTCCAGCTACACGAACTTCGTGCTGCTGCAGCCCGACGAGCAGGGGGTCTTCTTCTGGCTGCAGTCCACGGAGACCCCGGACCTCGCCTTCGTGGTGACCGATCCGGCGCTCTGGGTGCCCGACTACAAGGCCAACATCCGCCGCGAGCAGATGGAGGATCTCGGCATGAACGAGATCGGCGACGCACAGGTCCTGGTGGTCGTCAACAAGCGCGACGATCTGCTCAGCGCGAATCTCCAGGGTCCCCTGGTGGTCAACGTCGAAGGCAAGGCGGGCATGCAGCTCGTCCTCGCCGACAAGAAGTGGAGCACGCGACACGAGCTGCTCCGGGTCACCGAACCCGCGCAGGCCGCGTCGGCCTGACCGCGACGGTTCGGACGTGAGCCGCCGGGCGTAGTCCCGGGGGCGGACCCGCGAGTTCGAGACCCGGTCCCACGGAGTTGGGACGACACGGGTATCCACGGAAGGAGCCGGCACATGCTGGTGCTCTCTCGACAGCGTGATGAAACGATCATGATCGGAGACGACGTCGAACTGACGATCGTCGACATCCGGGGGGACAAGGTGCGCATCGGCATCTCCGCCCCCTCCAGCGTCTCGGTCCACCGCAAGGAGGTCTACGAGGCGATTCGGACGGAGAACGAACAGGCCGCCGCGATCAGCGGC
>JAACEA010000568.1 GCA_009936695.1 Planctomycetia bacterium | reverse complement strand
GAAGTCGATGACATCGACGGTGACGTCGGCCGAAGCCGCACCCGCGATGAGGGCCGACGCGAGGCCGACCGTTGCAAAGGTTCCACACTTCATGTCTTTGAATCCTCCTAAACGGAATGAGAGCTGACTCGCCCAACAAGCTTGGGAATAGGGCACGAGTCGTAAAAGGAACATGCTGAGATTAACCATTGCCGGGGAAACGGAAAGCGCAATCATAAACATTTGCTCAGAAAACTGCGAGCGTGGCGAAACGGCCGACCTTGCGGACGCGATGAGCCCCGAGAGCCCCCAAACCAGCAAGAGTTATCGGGCGTGGATTGGTGCGGCGCGTTTTCGGCCAAGGTCACTGGATCAGGATTCGACGCGATCGCCGTACTGGAACGGCGTGATCGTGGATGCGAGGCGTGAGCTTGCTCGAAAGGTCACCAGGGTCCCGCAGAGTCGTTCGTCACCAGATCCCATCTCGTACGGCGTGTGAACCGAAGTCCGCATGTGGCGGACGACCTGCTCCGGGTCACGTCCGATGATGGACGCGAACGGGCCGCACATCCCGACATCCGACTGGAAAGCGGTCCCACGATTCAGAATCCGGTGATCCGCGGTGGGGACATGGGTATGCGTACCCAGAACGGCCGACACCCGACCATCGAGATGGAAGGCGAGGGCGGCTTTCTCGGCCGTCGCCTCCATGTGGGCATCGATCAGGACCCCTTTCGCCCCGGGATTCGCGGCGAGAAGTTCATCAGCGGCCTGAAAGGGATCATTGGCGGGAAGGCCCATGAAGATCCGCCCGAGGAGGTTGAAGACCAGGAGTTCCCCCCCGCCGGCCTCAGTGGGCAAGGGAAGCCGGAAACTCCGCTTTCCCGGGGCATCGTCGGACAGATTCGCGGGGCGACAGATGGGCTCCGTCGGATCTTCGAGTACGGGAATGATCCGTCGATCGCGGTAGACATGGTCACCAAGCGTGACGCCATCGACCCCGAGATCCCGAATCGTGCGGTAAAGGTCGGGCGTCAGTCCCGATCCATTCCGGAGGTTCTCCGCATTGGCAATGACCAGGTCCGGCGCGTGATCGCGGAGGACTTCAGGGAGACGGGCCGCCAGCACCCTTCGGCCTGGTCCGCCGTTCAGGTCGCCGAGAAAGGCGATTCGGGCCGGGCGGGCGGTGCCCGAGTTTCCGGTTTCAGGAGATTCATGCCTTGATTGGCTATTCATGTGGGGATTACGGTACACTCCACGCGTCGGACCCGGCGTCCGTTCGCCCATGCGAACGAACCCCCGACGACCATGAGCCGAAAATTCAGCGGGGCCGGTGATTCGCCATTCGAATCAGCGAAATCCCCACAGCATCGTCCTTTGATGATGCATCCTCGATGGACCCCAGATCCATCCCCCCGCTGCCCCGGATTCGTTCGACCGCTTTCGCCATTCGGCGACGCATGCGGGCGAGCCCCAGGAGTGGACCACGTTGAAGCACAAGCAAGGTGATCAGGTACGTCATCCAGGCCGCCCCGAATGGGGCATCGGTGAAGTGATGAAGGTTGAACTCATCACGAGGGACGGTCGGCCCGACCGCCGGGTCTGGATCAAGTTCCCCAGCGAGGGGACCAAGACCGTGCTCGCCAGCGTCGCAGGGCTCGAGACGCTCGAGAAGCCGTTGGCGGAAGTGGCGGCCTCGGGTGAGACGCTCGCGGATCGAGAGGCGGATCACGAGGGTGGCTGGCTCGGTGCCATCGCGAAGAATCGTCCCGAGGACGCGATGATCAGTGTTCCCGATCGGGCCACGGATCCGTTCATTCCCGTCACCGGGCGTTTGAAGTTCATCTACGGCCTCTATCGCTTCAACAAGGGTGGCGGCTCGCTCATCGACTGGGCGATTGCGCAGACCGGTCTCGACGATCCGCTCTCCAGATTCAACCGCCACGAACTCGAGCAGTTCTTCGATCGGTGGTGCTGGGAACGGGATCGAGTCCTCGCGCGGACGATCGATGAAGGTCGCCGGAGCGGCGATACCATCGACAGCCTGCTCAGGGACGCCCCCCCTGCCGCGCGCCGTGGGCTCAAGAAGGCCGCGCCGGCTCGCTGAGCCGTCCGAAAACCATCACGACACGCGACCTGAACCACCACGTGGTGGGTCTGTTCG
>JAACEA010000090.1 GCA_009936695.1 Planctomycetia bacterium | reverse complement strand
GCGCCGCCAGATCGGCGTCGTCACACAGGAGACCGTGATGTTTCGCGGGACCATTCGAGAGAACATCTCGTTCGGGTTGGACGTGGACGACTCGGCGATCCGTGCCGCGGCCGAACTCGCCCACGCCACCGAGTTCATCGACGCGCTGCCGCTCGGATTCGACGCAACGGTCGCGGAACTGGGGACTTCGCTGTCCGGTGGCCAGCGGCAGCGGGTCGCGATCGCACGGGCGCTGCTCCGATCGCCGTCCCTGCTGATCCTGGACGAGGCGACGAGTCAGATCGACGCGGAAAGCGAAGAGCAGATCAACGCCGCCGTCGCCGAATTCCGGGCCGGACGGACGCTGGTGGTCATCGCGCACCGACTGAGCACCGTGCTCGCGGCGGACCGGATCGTGGTGATGGAGGCCGGGCGGATCGTCGACGTCGGCACGCATCAGGAACTGCTCGAGCGTTGCGAGGTCTACCAGCGTCTCGCCAAGACGCAGCTGATGCCGGGCTGATCGAGCGGTTCCTTCAGGACTGCATGCCCATCACCGCCCAGGCGAGGGCGAGTGAAGCACCGGTCGCGGCGATGCAGGCGACGACGCTCGCGACGATCCATCCCTGCAGCACGCCGTTTCGGGTCTCGTGGGCTTCGTCGCGGTACTTCATCTCCTCGAGCATCGCGGACATGGTCGTGCCGATGGCCTCGCTCGCTCGCCGGCCTTCATCGATGGCCATCGCGACCTGGTCGAGGCGGGTCACGGTCTCGCGGACGATCTCGTGATTCGCGTCGAGCTGTCGCTGCACGAGCCCGGTCACTTCGTTGGCGCGACCGAGATGCTCGTTCATCCGCTCGATCGTCTCGATGGTTCGATCGTCGCGACGGCTCGCGTTCGCAGCCTGGCCTTCCGCGATCTCCAACAGTCGCTGCTGTCGCTCGGCCATCTGAACCATCGCCGCCGCCGCGGGTTGGACCTTGGCGACGGCCTCGGCGATCGCCGCCTGTGAATCGCGTCCGGAATTCAGGGCCTCCTCGATGCGTCGGATCGCCGATCGGGGATCCTCCGGAGCGTCGGCCGCCAGAGGCCCGCCTGTCGGTGCCATCACATCCTCGCTCGGCGTCGCGGGACGTCGCCGAGCCTCGGGCGGCTCGGATCCGGAGGCGTCCTGGGGAACGTCGGCGTGCGGCGCGGGGGTGAGCGAGGCGGGCCGGAAACCGCTGGCCGACGCGACTCGGTCCGGTACCGGAGTCACCGGTTCGGCGATCAGGTGGGTCGAATCGAGGTCGAGCGGGCGATCCCGGTTGAACCAACGACGAACGGCGTGGAGAAGCGGCATGGCGGTTCCTTGGATCGAGGGCGGGGCGGTACTGTATGAAGTCGTCTCGATGACCCCTTTCACCAGAAAATCCGTGGCAGGTTCCGCCGCTCGCCCGTGGGAGTGCGGCGTGAAGGCGATCTGCGCCGGTCGTGCGAGCCGTCTGTTGGTGGCGGGATTCATCGCGTTCACGATGGGCTGCGGCGCCTCGGTCGACGAGCCTTCGGGCGGACGCCCGGACGCGGCGCCCCGCGTGGTGAGTCTCTCCCCGGCGATGACCACGACGCTGCTCGACCTCGCGCCGGAGGCGATGCTCGTGGGAAGGACCCCCTGGTGCCGTGGGGCGGCCTCGGCGCCGGTGGTCGGAACCCTGGAAGGCGTCGACGCGGAACTCCTCGTCCAGATCCGGCCCGAGGTGCTGCTCGTCCAACCGCCGGCGTCCGGGGTGGATCCCGTGATTCTGGCCCTTCGGGATTCGCTGGGGTTTCGTCTGATCGCCCGTCGCCTCGACGGGCTCGCGGACGTCCGGGCCACGATCGATGAACTGGTCGCCGCGAAGCTCGTCGATCCGGCGGCCCGCGACGATTGGTCGGCGTCCACGGTGCTACCGCCGGAGGAGGCGCTCGAGCCCGGGACCGAAGGGCGACTCCTGCTCCTGTACGGGCTCGATCCCTTTCGGGCCGTCGGTACGGAGACCTATCTGGATGAGATGATCGAGTCGGCGGGCGGCGTCAACGCGCTCCGCCGTCCGGGTTGGATCGAACTCGGCGTGGAAGCGATGGTGAGCCTCGACCCGGACGTGGTGGTGGTCATCGGCGCCCCCGCGAACATGAACACGATCCTTGATGCGGTGCCATGGCGTCGGGCGCCGGCGGTGCTCGGGTTCGACCACCCCGACGTCTTCGAACCGAGTACGCGGATCCCCGAGTTGAACGCGGCGTTTCGTGCCCGGCTCGAAGCGGCTTCGAACCCCGATCCGCCGGCGGAGTCGGGATCATGACCGCCCGTCGAGGAATCGTGGGGACGATCGTCCTCGTGGGCGGCGTCGGGCTGCTGCTGGTTCTCCGGCTGCTGGTCGGGCGTCACATCACGCCCGCAGGCGGCATCGAGATCGTCTTCGGCGTGCCGGAATCGAGCGTGCTGGCGATCCGGACGGGCGCGGCCGTCGCGGCCATCGCCGCTGGGTCGGCGCTCGCCCTCTCGGGGCTCGCGTTCCAGGTCCTTCTCCGGAATCCGCTGGCGAGTCCCTGGGTCCTGGGGGTTTCGAGTGGCGCCGGATTCGGGCTGATGCTGGCGGCGTGGCTGGTGGTCGCCGGTGGGGGCGGCGCGTGGCTCGGGAACCTGTTGATGTCCGGGGCCGGACTCCCCGCGGCGGGGGGAGGCGCGTTGCTGGCGATCGTGGTGGTGTGGCTGCTCGGGCGACGGCTCGGGACCTTCGACCCGGTGACCCTGGTGCTTTGCGGCGTGATCGTCAGCGCGACCTTCGCCGCCGGCATCATGTTGCTGCAGCATCTCGTCCCGAACGGCGTCCGGGGTGATCTGGTGACCTGGATGATGGGTCGAATCCCGGAAGTGGCGTCCCCCTGGCTGCTTGGTTCGGTGTGCGGGCTCTCGCTGGTCGGACTCGTGCTCGGATCGTGGTACGCCCAGGGTCTCGACGTGGCGTGTCTCGGCGAGGACGAAGCACGCTCGGCGGGCGTCTCGCTCGATCGCCTTCGGAACGGTCTGCTGATCGCCGGCGGTCTCCTTGCGGCGGGTTCGGTCGTGCTGGTGGGGCCCATCGCGTTCGTCGGATTGCTTTCGCCGCATCTCGCGCGGCTTCTGGTGGGGCCGAGGCACGGTCGACTGGTTCCCGCGACGGTGGCGGCCGGGGCCGCCGTGCTCCTCGGCGCGGATCTCGTGCGTCAGCTCGTCGACCTCGGTGGTGGGCGGCTGCCGGTCGGGGTGGTGACGTCGCTCGTCGGAGGTCCGGCGTTCCTCTGGCTCCTGCTGCGGAGGGACGGGCGATCATGAGCATCCGACTCGAAAAGGCCGACGTCCGCTTCGGTGACGTGAGGGCCCTGCAGGGGGCGAGCCTCGACATCGAACCCGGCGTCGTGACGGCGATACTCGGCCCCAACGCGGCCGGGAAGTCGACGCTCCTTCGAGTCCTCGCGGGCGTGCAGCGGCTGCGTGCAGGCGTGGTTTCGATCGATGGGATCGAGCTCGCGGCGATGTCCATGCGACACCGCGCGAGGAAGATCGGCTTTCTCGGCCAACGCGGCGGTGTCAGCGGGCCGTTTCTGACGCGAGAGGTCGTGGGATTCGGAGGATTCGCATCGGGCTCAGGGCGAGGCGGGTTCCGGTCCGTCGAGGCCGCGATCGACGCGGTGGGCCTTTCCGCCGACGCGAATCGACCATTCAACCAGCTCTCGATCGGCCAGCAACAGCGTGCCGGGCTGGCGCGGGTGCTGGTGCAGGTGGACCCCGCCGAGGGAGGCGTGCTCCTGCTCGACGAGCCGTTCTCGGCGCAGGATCCCCGAGAGATCGAGCGCATCGCATCGCTCCTCCGCGAATTCGCCGCGGCGGGC
>JAACEA010000089.1 GCA_009936695.1 Planctomycetia bacterium | reverse complement strand
GAGCCTTCGATCACGGTGCCTGCGTCGAGATCGATGTCGTGCCTCATCCGCTCGAAGGTCTCGGTGTTGCTCGACAGCTTGATCACGGGGCAGATCGCGTTTCCGATCGTCGTGCCGCGTCCGGTGGTGAAGACCACCACGTTGCTCCCCGACGCCACGATGCCGGGTGTCGCCTCCTGATCGTAGCCGGGGCCCTGCATGAGCCAGAGGCCCGGCGACGTCGGTCGTTCGGCGTATCCACAGCAACCTTCCACGCGACGACTCCCTGCCTTCGCAAGCGCCCCAAGGCTCTTGATCGCGATGTTGAGCAGCCCGCCGGCCCGATTGCCGGGGCTCGGGTTGTCATCCAGTTTCGTTCCGAAGACGGCGGCGTGGGCCTTGTACCAGTCGACCGTCTCGTAGACCGCTCGAGCGGTCTCGGCGTCCTTCGCTCGCCACGCGAAGACGTGCTCGGCACCACAGAACTCGGGGACCTCGGTGATGATCGCGGTCCCCCGTCGATCGATCAGGTGATCGGTCGCGACCCCGAGTGCGGGATTCGCGCTCAGGCCGCTGAAACCGTCGCTGCCGCCGCACTTCAGACCGAGGACGATCTCCGAGACGGGCCGGTCCGTGCGGTGGTGACGGTCGACTTCCGGAAGCATCTTCTCGACGAGCGCGAGACCGCGAAGGATGGTGGCCTCGGTGCCGCCCTCGGTCTGGACGCCGATCCGCTCCACGGGCTTGTCCCAGGAGAAGCCGCCGTGTTCGCCGAGCCACTGGTCCACCACGGTCTGGTTCGTCTTCTCACAGCCGAGTTCGAGCATCAGGACGCCGCCGACGTTCGGGTGGTCGGCATAGTTCGCGAGGGTGCGCATCGTGATGTCGAGGTTCGATCCGTCCGAACATCCGCAGCCCTTGGAGTGTGGAATGGCCACGACGCCGTCCACGTTCGGGAACTTCGAACGCGACCAGTGCTGGAACTCGGCGATCGTCGCGATCTGGTTCGCCTCGTGGCTCGAACACATCGAGGTTGGGAGCACGAGCAGGAAGTTCCGGGTTCCGGTCCGACCGTCCGGTCGAAGAAAGCCCGGGAACGTCTCGATCGAATCGTGTGGCAGGAACGTGGGCGCGGAATTGCGAAGATCATCCGGGATCTCGCGTACCACCGGGATGTCGTTGGACATCGTGGTCTCGGTGATCGCGTCTCCGGCCACCACGCCGCGGCTGGTGCCGATCGGCTGGGCGTACTGGACGACGAACTCGCCGGCGGGAATGTCCACAAGTGCGAACCGATGGCCCGGGCCGACGTCGGTTCGAACGATCAGCTCCCGGCCTCCGACCTCCACCACGGTTCCCGCGGTCACGCCGGTCTTGACCACAGCGCAATTGTCCCCGGCGTCCACGCGGATCGCGAACGCGGCGAGAGGCCCTCTGGGATTCCCTGATGGCACGCTCATGATCGGACCCTCTCGGGGAGATCTCGAAGATCGAGTCGTCCGGCTTCGTGGAGTCGGGCGAATGCGTCGTACGTCCTGCGAAGGCCGTCACGGAGGCTGGTCCGTGGTGGCGGGCCGATGAGCGATTCCAGCAGGCCGTCGTCGAGGCAGCCGGGAATCGGCAGGGTGGGGCCATCGCAATCGACGAGCCCGCGACGATCATCGGGAACGAGCTCGTCGATGGCGGCGACGACGTCGTCCACGGTGGCCGTCTCACCATGCAGATTGCACACGTGCGCACCATCTGGTGCGTCGAGGCATCGCACGAAGATCTCCGCCACATCCTCGGCGAGCTGGAAGTCGGTGGGCCCCCTGAATCCGATGGTGTAGGGATGACCGAGGATCGCGGACTTCAGGGCGGTGGTGGGTCCGCTGGTCATGCCGAAATCGCGACCGACGCCGTAGACGGTGAGCGGGCGGAGACCGACGCTTCCCACGCCGTGGTCCTGGTGGTAGATCCGAGCGTTTCCCTCGTTGGCGATCTTGAAGATGCCGTAGTGGGTCTTCGCATCGCCGGCTTCGGCCTCGAGATGCGGTCGGATCGGCGTGTCGTCGGGGCCGTAGACCGCGGCGCTCGACGCGTAGACCACGCGGCATCCGGTGACGCGGGCGGCTTCGAAGACGGAGAGCGTTCCGAGCACGTTGACCTGCGCGCCGAGCATCGGATCCGCGCGGCAGCTCGGGACCTGAAGCCCGGCGAGATGGATCACGCCGTCACCGCCGTGATCACCGACGTGGCGATGGACGGCCGCGGCGTCGGTGACGTCCGCCTTGATGAAGCGGATCCGGGATCGCGCCTCCTCGTCGAGCACGGCCTCGAGCCGATGATGCTCTTCGCCATGGTCGAGGGCGGTGACGTCGTCACCCGCGTCGAGGAGTCGTTTGACGACCCACGCGCCGATGCAGCCGTTCGCCCCGGTCACCAGTCTTGTCGCCATCTGAACCCTGACTGCCCGCGAGGGGCGATGCGCACGGGGTCGAAGCGATCGCGCCCGGGACGTCCGGACCGCCCGTCGAAATCCGTGTCGCATTGCCGGACCGACCATCGAGGTGTACCCTCGGCAAGACCGATACGTCAAGACGCAATCGACCGCGAACGGAAAACAACTGGAGATCGGCCATGCTCAACCGCATCCGCGGCCTCGGATTCCTCGCCGGCATCGCATTCACGATCGCCGGGTGCGATCGCCCGTCGGAACCCACCGCCGGCGATCCCGCGGTGACCCCGGCCCGGACCGTCGCGGTCATCCCGAAGGGGACCAGCCACGAATTCTGGAAGGCGGTCCACGCCGGGGCGGTGAAGTCGGGTCGGGATCTCGGGGTGGAGATCGTCTGGCAGGGTCCGGCGCGGGAGGATGACCGCGACGACCAGATCAAGGTCGTCGAACAGTTCATCACCAAGGGCGTCGACGGAATCGTGATCGCGCCGCTGGACGACACGGCGTTGATCCGACCCTTGAAGGAGGCCGCGGAGGCGGGAATCCCCGTGGCGGTGATCGACTCCGGCGTGAACTGGGACGGCTCGGTGACCTTCGCCGCCACCGACAACTATGAAGGCGGTGTTCGCGCCGCAAGGGAGATGGGCCGGTTGCTCGAAGGGCCGGGCAAGATCGTGGTGATGCGATACGTCGAAGGATCCGCGAGCACCACGCGTCGCGAAGAGGGTTTCATCGACACGCTCCGCGACGAGTTCCCCGACCTCGAGATCCTCTCCGACAACGCCTACGGCGGCGCAACGCTCGAAGGATGCGTCTCGACCGCGGAGAATCTCCTCGACCGATTCGCGGAGATCGACGGCGTGTTCGCGCCCTGCGAACCGGCCACCGTCGCCTTCATGCGGACGCTCGATCAGGCCGGTCGGAAGGACGCGACCGTGATCGTGGGCTTCGACGCTTCGGAATCACTGGTCGAGGGGCTTCGAGCCGGCAAGGTCGACGCCCTCGTCGTGCAGAGCCCGTTCGCGATGGGGGAGCGTGGCGTCGGCCTGCTCATCGATGCGATCGAGGGTCGCGAGGTTCCCGCCCGGGTCGATACCGGTTGCGTGGTGGTCAACCGCGGGAACATGGACAGCCCCGAAGCGAAGACGGTGCTCGCACCGCCGATCGACGAGTATCTTCGCTGATCCGGTGAATCCGACCGAGAACCATCGTGACCGAACCCCTGCCCTCGAATCCCGAACCGTTGCTCGTGATGCACGGCGTCCGCAAGCGATTCGGCGGGGTGCAGGCGTTGCGTGGGGTGTCGCTGGAGGTCTCGCCGGGCGAGGTGCATGCGCTGGTCGGTGAGAACGGGGCGGGAAAGAGCACGCTCATGAAGGTCCTGTCCGGCGTCGAGCGACCGGATGCGGGGGAGATGTCGCTCGGCGGACGACCTTGGCGACCTTCCGGTCCGGTCGACGCTCGGCGAGGCGGCATCGCGATGATCCATCAGGAACTCGCGCTCGCACCCCACCTTTCGGTCGCCGAGAACATCGCGCTCGGCGTGGAGCCGTCGCGACTGCCGTGGCTCGGTCGCATCTCCCCGTCGGACCGGCGAGGGATGCTGGCGACGGCGAGAAGGGTGATGGGACGACTCGGGCACGGTGATCTCGACCCCGCCCGGCGGACCGGAGATCTGCCGGCGGCGGTGCGGCAACTGGTCGAGATCGGGCGAGCCCTCGCCACCGATGCGTCGGTGGTGGTCATGGACGAACCGACGAGTTCGCTTGGACGTCGGGACGCGGATCTTCTCCTGGACATCGTCGGCCGCCTGCGAGACGAAGGGATCGCCATCGTCTACATCAGTCACTTCCTCGAGGAGATTCGGCGGGTCGCCGATCGGTTCACGGTGATCCGCGACGGGTCGACGGTCACTTCGGGCCGCATGGCCGACGAGCGCGACGAGACGCTCGTGGAGCACATGATCGGCCGGCCGCTCGATGCGGTGTTTCCGCCCGGCGGGCGCGAAGCGGGCGAGATCCGGCTCGAAGCGAGATCGATCGCCGGACACAGGCTTCCGGTGGAGGCTTCGCTCGACGTCCGGAGCGGCGAGATCCTCGGGATCGCGGGGCTGGTCGGTGCGGGCCGGACCGAACTTCTCCGATGTCTCGCGGGACTCGACGCGACGGTTCGCGGCGACGTTTCGATCCATGGTCGGAAGATCCACCGTTCGACGTCCATTCGCAAACGCATGCGGGCGGGGGTGGGCTTTGTGAGCGAGGATCGAAAGGGTGAAGGTCTCGCGCTGCCGATGTCGGTCGGCGAGAACCTGCTTCTCCCTCGGTTGGGGCCGGTCACCTCCGGCGGCGTGCTTTCGTCGCGACGCATGGATGCGACCGCCGGTCGCTGGCTTTCGAGACTCTCGGTCCGTGGGGGTGGTTCGGGCATCCCGGTCGAGACGCTTTCGGGGGGTAACCAGCAGAAGATCGCGATCGCACGGCTGCTTCATCAGGATGCGGACGTGCTCCTGCTCGACGAACCGACTCGGGGGATCGACATCGGCAGCAAGGTCCAGGTCTACGCGTTGCTCGACGAGCTCGCCCGGGCGGGACGCGCCATCGTCATGACCAGCGGGCATCTTCCCGAACTCCTCGGCGTCTGTGATCGGATCGCGGTGATGCACCGAGGCGTGCTCGGTCCCGCTCGCCCCGTCGAAGCCTGCACGGAATCGTCGTTGATGAGCGAAGCGGTCCTCGGTCCGGACGGTTCCGGCGAAGGGGAGGCGGCATGAACATCGAGGCGACGCCGGACGTGACGCCCGCGGAGACCGGATGGATCGGTCGGGTCGGCCGACTCGCCGCCCCGTTCATCGGACTCTTTCTGGTGATCGCGATCTTCACCTCGATCGAACCGCAGGCGTTCGCGTCGGTGCGGAACGCCCAGACGATCGCGGTCCAGACGGTGGTGGTCGGAATCGGCGCGATCGGAATGTGTTTCGTGATCGTCTCGGGCGGGATCGATCTTTCGATCGGATCGGTGATCGCGCTCGCCAGTGTGACCGGCGCTCTGACCCTCGATGCCGGTCATCCGCCGACCGCCGCGCTCGCCGTCTCGGCCGGAACGGGCATGGCCTGCGGTCTGCTCAACGGCGGGCTCGTGACGGCGCTCCGGATCCCTCCCTTCATCGTCACGCTCGGAATGCTCGGGATCGCGCGGGGGCTTGCGAAACTGCTCGCGGGCAATCAGCGGATCGCACCGCCTCCGGAGTCCGTGGGATGGCTGGAGGGCTTCGTCGACAAGACGCCGGAGCCGACCTGGCTGCTGATGGCGCCCGCGGCCTGGTGTCTTCTCGCGATCGCGATCATCGCGGGGCTGGTGCTGCGCCGGACGCCCTTCGGGATCCACGTCGTCGCGATCGGATCCAGCGAACAGACGGCGCGTCTCTGCGGGGTCGCGGTGCGACGCACCAAGATCGTCGTCTACGTCCTGTGCGGTCTGGGAGCCGGCCTTGCGGGTGCGGTCACGCTCGGGCGACTCGGTGTCGGAGATCCGACCACCGCCGTCGGACTCGAACTTCAGATCATCGCGGCGGTGGTCATCGGTGGCGCGAGTCTCTCCGGAGGCGAGGGTGGCATTCTCGGGACGATGATCGGTGCGTTCATGTTGAGCGCCTTGAGCGCCGGATGCACGCTTGCCGGCATCGACAACTCGGTTCAGGAGATCATCATCGGGGGCATCATCGTCGCCGCCGTGACCATCGACGGCATCCGGCACCGCCGAAACAGATCCTGATTCGTGCCGCAATCGAATCGTCCCTGGGGTATTCGCCCCAATCGAGCCTGTGTTGACGCGGGGGGGGGTCAATCCCCCATGGTTTCACGGCGGAGGATCCGTAGTTTGGAGATCGTGGATATTGCGGTGGGCAATTCCACGACTCGATGGAGCTGTTTGATGGGATGTGGACATGACCAAGAGGCATCGACCTGTGGCTCGCGAATCGACTTCGCGACCGAATTGCAGATTTTCTAGATGTGATGGTGTCGAGCGCGAGGAGGATCCGAACGCCACCGTGCTCGAGGGACTGGCCGAGCTCGAGAGACTCACGATTCGAGCCGAGCAACTGACGACTGGTGGCTCCGCCAGATCGGCGATCAACGCCTGGGCCGAAGCGGCGCTCCTCGCGGAGCGATTGTTCGGCCGTTCCGATGCGGCGGTCATCGATGCGATGCGGATCATCGCCTCGCTGATGGGCCGCCTTGAGATGCAGGGTGACGCGATTCGGATCCTCGAGAACGCCGCGGAACGACTGGTCGACGCCGGATGGCATCGATCGGATCGTGGACGCGCGATCGCCGAAGAGATGCGGTCGATGCAACGTTCCCAGCGCACG
>JAACEA010000088.1 GCA_009936695.1 Planctomycetia bacterium | reverse complement strand
ACCGCCTTGCCGAGTGCGGCATCGGTCGGCGCCAGCATGGTGGCGAGGAGCGCGATCTCGAACAGGCCGAGCTCGTCGAAGAAGAGCCACCCCATCGCGAACCCCAGCACGATGGTGAGGGGGAGTCCGATGAACAGGAGCCGGATCGGGATGGCCTCGATGCGACGCAGGGTCGCGAGGTTGGTGTTGGCGGAATCGGTGAAGAGGACGAGGGCGAGCGTGAGTTCCGCGAGGATCTTCAGGCCCTCGCCGCCGATCGCGACATCGACCCATCCGAACACCTGGGCGCCGCAGAGGAATCCGGCCAGCACGTAGACCAGCGCCCCGTTGAATCGAGTCTTTCCGAGGCGTGACGCGATGATCGAGTAGAGGAAGGCGAAGGCCGCGACGATGGCGAGGTCGGCGTAGTCGATCGGGCATCTCCGCTCGGAAGGGGGTCGGTGACCGGAAGGCCGGCGGCACCGACCTTGGAGGTGTGCGATGGTCCGCGGTCCCAACGTACCGGATTCGGCATCGTCGGATGGTTCGATCGTCGGATCGACGGCGTCCCGGGATCAGCGGGATGCCGGGACGTCGGTGCGCGCAGCGTCCACGATCCGCTCGCCGGCTCTCCTGGCGCCGGCGATGTTCCGCGACACCGGGCCCAGTTCGAGCTCCGCGAGCGGACCCGAGACGTAGATCCTGGGGTGCCATCGCAGTGCAGCGTCGACGATCGGATATCCACAGCTCGCGCAGGGAAGCGTCGCGGAATCCACGAGGTCGTCGACCAGGGATCCTCCGGGACGGCGCGAGGCGAATCCGGTCGCGAGCAGGATCCGGTCCACGGTCAGATCCTCGTGGCCGAGAAACCCCACCTCCAGTCCGTCGTCGTGCGCGACGATCTGTTCGACCTCGCCTTCGTGCCATCGGATCCGATCCCGTCGTATCGCTCGGCGAAGCGACCGCCCGAGGTCCGGGGGGACCGATCCTCGGTGACGCGCCGCCGAGATCACGGCCCGGCGTCGGTCCCGGTCCTCCTCCCGACTGAAGTCTCTCGTGTACTTCGGCCCCAGCCACCCGGGATCACTGTCGAATTGATGCTGGCGCAGCGGATGTCGCGACACCAGATGGACCTCATGTCCCTCTTCGAGCAGTCGGAGGGCCACATGGCCCGCGGAGATTCCGCCACCGATCACCGCCACGCGCTCCGGCGAGCGGGGCCAGCCGTCGAAGTCGGGATCGAAGACGTGCTGAACGCGTGGATTCCGTCGTGGAGCCCACGCCGGCCAGTGGGGCTGTTCACCGACGCCGACGGCCAGCACGACGTTGGCGGCCTTGATGACATCGCCATCGGACAGCTCGGTCCGCACGCCGTCGCACTCGACCTCGCACTTCGTGACTCGTGCCCTGATGTGGAGATCGGTGAGCCCGTACCGACGCTCCACGCGATCGCAGTGCTCGTTGAAGAGCTTGAGTGACGGCCGATCGAACGGCGGTGCGAAGGCACCGGGTCTTCGATGTTTCCCCGTCCCCGCGAAGCTCTGGAGCGAGAGCGGATCGAGATCGAGGTGATGCACCGACGGGGATCGGAGGTGCTTCATTCCGGTGGCCGACGTGCGGCTTCGCCAGCGATCGAGGAGTCGGTCGGCCGGGTCGACGATGCGAAGGCGTTCGGGTGGAATCGAGGCATCGGCGAGCAGACGCGCGGCGATGTGCGTGCCGTGTATCCCACCACCGATGATCAGCCAGTCGAGCGTCATGTTCGGGATCCTTCACCGGCCCGGGAACCTTCGGCTCGGCCCGGATGCCCGCCGCTACGTCGAGACGAGCTCTCCGGTTCGTTTTCGATCGAATCGAGGTGGTCGATGCGGACGCCGCGTCGAGTGCTCAGTGGGTCGCTCCGGCGGCCTGCGGCAGTTCCCACGAGGGCAGGGGATCCTCGAAACCAAGCCAGTGCGCGGGGCCGGCCTTCATCTCCTCGTCGGTGACCAGCGAGGCGTCGAGGACGGCTTCGATCCCCGCTCGGTCCATTCCCACGCCGATGAAGACGATCTCCTGTCGGCAGTCCCCGACCTCGGGATCCCAGTTGCCGTCGACCCAGTCCCTCGTCGCGGGATCGTCGGGCCAGTGGGCCCGATCGACGGCGGCGAACCAGAGGCCTCCGGAGTCGATCTGCAGGGACGCGCCGGCCTGCGCCCAGATGCCACAGTGTCGTGGGCGGCTTGCGATCCAGAGGTAGCCCTTGGAGCGGATGACGCCTTCCATGCCGGTGCGGATCGCGGCCACCAGGCGCTGGGGATGGAAAGGCCGGCGTCGCCGATAGACGAAGCTTCCAATCCCGTACTCCTCGGTCTCCGGGGTGTGGTCGCCCTCGAGTTCCTTCGCCCATCCCGGCATCTGGCTGGCGGCGCCTTCGTCGTACAGGCCCGTACCGATGACGGCCTCGAGATCCACCCGGCCACGCGAGACCTTCAGCAATCGAGCGTCGGGATTCAGGTGGTGGAGAATCCCCTCGAGGCGTTCGGCTTCGGGCGCGGAGACCAGGTCGCACTTGTTGATGACGATGACGTTGGCGAACTCGATCTGATCGGTCAGGAGATCGACGATCGTCCGCTCGTCCTCGTCACTGACGCCCATCTCGCGGTCGTTGAGGTTGTGCTTGCTGTCGAAGTCGTCAAGGAAGTTCGCGGCATCCACGACGGTCACCATCGTGTCGATGGTGGCGACGTCGCTGAGGCTTCGGCCCTCCTCGTCGCGGAAGGAGAAGGTGGCCGCCACAGGCATCGGCTCGCCGATCCCCGTCGATTCGATCAGCAGGTGATCGAATCGAGCCTCCGCCGCCAGTCTCGCGACTTCGATCATCAGATCCTCTCGAAGCGTGCAGCAGATGCAGCCGTTGGTCATCTCGACCATGCGTTCGTCCGTCCGGGACAGTTCGGCGCCCCCGTCACGGACGAGCGACGCGTCGATGTTGACTTCGGACATGTCGTTCACGATGACCGCGACGCGCAGGCCCTCCCGGTTGTTGAGGCCGTGGTTGCGCAGCGTCGTCTTGCCGGCACCGAGAAAACCTGAGAGCACGGTGACAGGAAGATGGGATCTCGATCCATCCGACATGCGATCACTCCTTGTTCGGGATCAGGCGGCGGGCTGGGCTTTTCGCGACGCGGAGCAGCATCCCTCGGCGTCGCACCGGCATCCGAGGCGATGGTTCGTGAGATGCGCGATCACGAGGATGAACCCGCCGATCGGCGTCAGCAGGAGCCAGAAGAGCTCCATCGAGTCGCCGTTCGCGGCGGTCATGATCGTGTCGTCCTCGCCACCGTCCTCGAGACAGCATGCTTCGGCGCAGGCGGCGCCGTCGGCCGGATCTACACCGGCGAAGATCACCGCGTCGGGCTCGGCGTCGGCGCAGCAGGTCGCCTCGCAGGCCGGCTCCGCGTCGTCGGGGGCCTCGGCGACGGTGGCGACCGTGTCATTCGTGGTGGAACAACACGACGCCTCGCAACCAGCCTCCTCGCCTTCGGCGGTCGGAATCGGGCCATCGGCGGTGAGCGTCGCGGTGGCGAGGGCTTCATCCGCGCAGCAGGTGTCGGCGCAGTTCGGATCTTCGTTCGACACCATGGCGATGCCATTGGAATCGGCGGGGGTGGCGCCGTCGCCGCAGCCCGTCGCGCAGCAGTCTTCGGGGCCTGCGAACGCCGCGAATGAGATCATCCCCAGCCCGAGCACGCCGATGATCGCGGGGGTCGCGCGGTGATGTCGTCGCCAGCCTGGAACGAACGCCACGAGTGCCAGTGCGAGGCACACCGCGACCATCCACTGATGGAAGGACGGATCCGCGAGAAAGCTCAGTCCAAGCAGGGGAAGGAACCCGACGACGAAGGGCATGGCGGCGCAATGAATGGCGCAGAGCAGCGATGCGGCGACGCCGATCCAGTCGGGATAAGCCTTGGCTGGAGCGATCTGCGAGCTGGGTTCGATGGCGAGGGACTGTGACATGGTCGTGATCCGAGGTGCGTGCGGCACGGAAGCCACGGGTGAAGGAGCGGCGACACTAATGGCAGCCGGTTGCCAATAGTAGCCGATCGGGATTCGGTGTCAAGCGTCGGTCGATCGGCCGCTCGCTTCGGCGGTCCCATGCTTGGTTCGGACAACACGACCGACGCCGATCTGCAGTTCCCCGGCGCCATGTTTGCCGGACACGAAGACGGCGAGAACGTCTTCGAGGCTCAGATCGAGGGGATCACCGGGCACTGATCCGGCGACCCCTCTCCGCAGCACCATCAACGGCCACCGCCCCCGGCCGAGGAGGCCGAGGGCGGTATGTTTCTGCGATCTTGAGCTGGCTCGACTCGTCGACGATTCCAGGGGTCTTGGCCGAGGTGGGCCGCCTTGGACGAGGAAAGTCGAGCGGTGTGCGGATCAGCGTCGCCGCCGTCGACGCGCCAGGCACATGCCGGTGAGCGCGAGCAGTCCGCCCGGGCCCGGCACCATCTGACCGTTCAGTTGGATCTGGTCCACCACCGCACCCGTCGGTGAGGTCGTGCCCCAGTGTGAGAGATAGAGCCGGAACGTGATCGACTGGAGACTGTCGGTATCGAAGCCGAGGTTCGAGAACCTGATCTTCTCGACCTCGTAGTCCGTGAACTCGACGCCGTTGGTGCCCGTGCCGATGTCACTGGCGAAGTTGTCAAGATCGGTTCGAAGCGCCCACGCCACGGAAGGTGGTGTGACTTCGCCATCGGGGTCGTAGCCTGAGAGCCGGAACTTCACCAGGTTGAGATCGAGACTCCAGCCGGCGTCGGTCGTCACGCCGAATTCGATGTACGAGTCGTTGCTCATGGCGTCGGCCAGCGCCGACGATTCGTCAGTGGACATGTAGGTGTCGAGCGCAAGCACGTCGCCGAACGAGCCGGCGGCCTGACTCGCACCGCTGCCGAAGGCCATTGCCGACGCGGTCACGGGAGAGTTGAAGGTGTTAGCGGTGAGCGTGGCGCCATCATTCCCGAAATTCCAGCGAGTAATCGTGTCCGCGGTTGCGGCGCTCGTTACGGCCATGGCGGAGGCAAGGGTGATCGTCCGGAGGGCGGTGGTGGATGAGAACATCAGTCGTCTTCTTTCTCTCGTGGAAGCGGATTGTGCTGGATCAGGAACGTCCTGTTTCAAGATCCATCCAAGTGGCATTTGGATGCCGAACAAAAAACTATGGCGTCACAAGATGCGTTTCAATGGTGCTCACGGAAGAATTCGGATCAACGGGCGATTATTTTTCGCCATGCGTTTCAATGGTGCTCACGGAAGAATT
>JAACEA010000567.1 GCA_009936695.1 Planctomycetia bacterium | reverse complement strand
TTCGCCACAAGATGAAAGCTTGAGTGTCCCTGGTGGTACCTTTCTTGGGCTCCGAGCGGGCCCTGGTCCACGTTCAGGGTGTCGATCCCGCGGCGGCGGAGTTCGATCGCGGTCTCGAGCCCGATCGGGCCGGCCCCGACCACCAGAACCCGCGTCGCCGACCGCGCGAGCGGATCCGGGAGTCGGGAAGCGTCATCGGCGGTGGTCATGATTCGGGTCCGGCGAAAGGTCTGGAGGAATATCGCTTTGCGAATCCGAGACGATAGACTCGGAACCGTGCCGTTGCGAATCGATCATGCCTGCATGTTCATTGCGATCGGGTTCTCGCTCGCCGCGTCGCCGTCGAGCGAGGCGGGCGACGACACGGTCTCCTTCAACCGATCCATTCGTCCGCTCCTGTCGAGGTGTCTTCCCTGTCATGGTCCCGACGAGGCGGCGAGGCTCGCCGGCCTCCGGCTCGATCGGCATGAGGACGCCGTCGCATCACGCCGCCGCGGTGCCGCCATCGTGCCGGGAGACGCGAACGCCGGCTCCCTTCTTTCCCGAATCACGAGCAAGGATCCCGATCGCGTGATGCCTCCGCCGGGCGCCGGTGAACGGTTCGATGACGCGGAGGTCGCGTTGATCCGCCGATGGATCGAGGAAGGCGCGGATTACGAGACGCACTGGGCATGGCGGCATCCGGACGAATCCGGTCCGGTTCCGACCGCGGGCGAGGGCTGGGCCCGCCGTGATCTCGATCGCTACGTCGCGGCGGCGCACTCGGCGGCGGGCGTGACGCCGTCGGAGGAGGCCGATCGCGCCATGCTCGCAAGACGGGTCGCCCTCGATCTGACCGGGCTCCCCCCGACGCCGGAGGACGTCGACGCGTTCATCGAGGATTCGCGGCCGGACGCCTACGAGCGTTTCGTCGATGATCAACTCGCCGATCCCGGATTCGGCGAACGCTGGGCGCGGGTCTGGCTCGACGTCGCACGCTACGCCGACACCCGCGGATACGAAGCGGATCGCAGTCGCACGATGTGGCCCTGGCGGGACTGGGTGATCGAGGCGTTCAACGATGACCTTCCCTTCGATCGATTCACGATCGCGCAGCTCGCCGGTGATCTCCTTCCGGGGGGTGACGACGCGTCGGTGCTCGCCACCGCGTTCCACCGAAACACGATGACCAATGACGAAGGTGGGACCCGGGACGAGGAGTTCAGGGTCGCCGCCGTCGCGGATCGGGTGAACACCACCCTCACGACGTGGATGGGCCTGACCGCGGAGTGTGCCGCCTGCCACGATCACAAGTACGACCCGATCTCGACCGAGGAGTACTACCGACTCTTCGCGTTCTTCAACACGACTCGGGATGCCGATCGTCCCGACGAGCAGCCGCTGCTCTCGTGGCTCGCTTCGGCCGAGCGAGCGCGACGGGACGACCTCCACTCCGCTCGCGAGCAGGTGCGGACGGCGCGGGATCGTCGCGCCCTCGAGGCGACGCCGCGCTCGATTCCGGTCGATCGGATCCCGATCCTGCCGGACGCCCGCCCGCCAGGCGCGATCCCTTCCGGCGCCCTGGTTCGCGGGGCCCTTCCCTGGGACGACGAAATCGATCCGCCACCCGGTTGGCAACGTTCCCGAACACTCCACGCGCCCGCCGGCACGTTCCAGCAGCATTTCATCCACGACATCGCACCCGCGGCGCGGGTCACGACCGCCGCGGACGACCGACTGGAGGCCTGGATTCGATTCGATCCCGCCCGTCCGCCCGCCGGGGTCATGATCCAGGTGCAGGCCGTCGAGGGCGCATGGGAGCACCGCGCATACTGGGGGACGCTCGAGCATGTCCTCGGCGCCGAGGACACCGGATCCCGTCGAAGAGTCGGCGATCTTCCGTCGAACGAGAATTGGGTGCGACTCGAGGTTCCGACCACTGCGCTCGATCTGCCCCCCGGGTCGGTCATCACGGGCGTCGCGGCATCGATGCAGGCGGGTGAAAAGCCGGCGGTGGCGCACTGGGGTCCGATCAGCCTGATCCGCGTCGGCGCCAGGACGCCGGCGTGGCTCGAGGACGTCGACGCCTGGATCGCCGCCGAGATGGAACGCGATGGTCGGCACCTTCCCGCACCGGTTCGATCCGCATTGTCCGCGGGGACCGACCGGGATGCCGGGCAGCGTGAGCGGCTGGAGCTTCACTGGCGGGCGGAAGTCGCACCCTCGGGTCTGGCCGCGACCCGTGCCGACCGGATGGAACTGGCGCGAATCGACACCGAGATCGCGGGTGTCCTCGCCGCCGCGCCGCGGGTCCCGGTCCTTCGTGAGCAGCCGGTGTCGGAGCGTCGGACCACGAGCATCCTGGAGCGTGGTGACTGGCGAAGTCCCGGGACGGTCGTCGATGCGGGCGTGCCGGCGTTTCTGCATGCCCTCCCGAGCGATGCGGCCGCGTCGGCGGACCGGCTCGCCCTGGCACGCTGGGTGGTGGACGATCGAAACCCGCTCACCGCCCGGGTCCACGTGAATCGCGTCTGGGAACGGCTCTTCGGTCGGGGATTGGTGGAGACGCTCGAGGACTTCGGGACCCAGGGCGTTCCGCCGGCGCACCAGGGACTGCTGGATCACCTTGCGGTTCGATTCATGGAGCAGGGCTGGAGTCACAAGCGTCTCTGTCGCGAGATCGTCACCAGTGCGACGTATCGACAGTCCTCGGTCATGGATCGGGAGTCCCTCGAGCGGGATCCCGACAACCTTCTGCTCGCCCGCGGGCCCCGGTTCCGGCTCGAGGCGGAAGCGATCCGGGACGCGGCACTCGAGGCCTCCGGCCTGCGTTCCCCGACGATGTTCGGGCCTCCCGTGTATCCGCCGCAGCCGGATGGCGTGTGGCAGGTCGTCTACAGCGGCGAGCGGTGGATGACCGCGGAGGACGACGACCGCCATCGACGCGGGCTCTACACCTTCTGGCGTCGGACGGCCCCGTACCCGTCGATGGTGGCCTTCGATGCGGGCAGTCGGGAGACGTGCGTCGCTCGCCGCATCCGGACCAACACGCCGCTTCAGGCGTTGGTGACGCTCAACGACGAGGCGTTCATC
>JAACEA010000087.1 GCA_009936695.1 Planctomycetia bacterium | reverse complement strand
GTCAGTTCGATCACGTGACCCTGCTCGATCTGGGACCGGGCGACGACGTGCACCTGCGGCATCTGCCCGTCGGCGTGGTGCTTCCGGACGACTTCGTGCTCCGGGCCGACCAGGATCGGTCGTATGCCCTGAAACGCCGGTCGGACGTCGTCAGCATCGACGGGTCCGTCGCCGATCCGTGGCGTGGCCCCGTCGACGACGAGATCCAGATCGGCATCCGAAATCCGATCGATCGACCGGTCACTTTCTCGTTCGCCCCCGCAAGCCCCGCCGAACCCTGGCTGGTCGACGGCCACGAGTTTCTGAGCCGAACGCCGGTTCGTTTCGAGAATCGGGTGCTCACCGACCTCGCGACGCCGTTCACCATCGACCTTCCCGCCTCGGTCACCCTGGAGCCGGGCGAACGCCGCGCGTTCCGGGTTCCGGTGACCGCCCCCCGGGTCGACACACCACCACTCCCGCCCGAGATCGAGGTGATGGCCACCTTCACCGACGACCAGGCACGTCGAGTCCCGCTCCGACTCCCGCGACGCATCACGATCGACCGACGAGATCCCGACGCGGGCGACGGGCAGCCTCGCTGGCCCGTCGCGGGCTGGGCCCACTCGGTCTACGAGACCACCGAACCGCTCGGATTCCTCGCCACGTCGACCGACTCCGAGTCCGGGGACGTGATCATCGATCTGGAGATCGTCGACGATCGGTTCGCCGACGACGACGCCCCGCCGGAAGCGACGGTTCGCGAGCGTCGCAATCCTCATGGCGATCTCGTGGTGGTCACGATTCGAACCGACGAAGGACCTCGTTCCTTTCTCTTCGAACCGGCCGACCCGGTCCACCTCCTCGAATTCGATCCGAAGGGAGAAATCAGGAACCGCTGGACCGAGGCGATCCAACACCATGATCCCGCCGGAAACGGACCTGAACCGGCCCGGCGGCGATACCGGGTTCGTCTCCCGGATGTCCACCCGGACGCCCTGAAGGGCATTCAAGTCGAAGTGGCGGACAATGACCGGGCGTACCACACGCAGTGGCGTCGGCTCGCCCCCCGCGGCCGGATGCTCGAATTTGGGGCCACGGCCGCACCCGATCGGCCTTGACCGCCGTAGGGTGAATCGGATCCAATACGGGGAGCCGGCGCAAGCGCGTCGGTCGGGGCGTCCGATCCGATGCTTCCACGACCCATTCGATTCGGAGTCGCCTCCGACTCCTCCAATCCAACGAGGGATCTCCCATGAACACCACGCTCCGCTGCACCCTTCTGCTCGCCGCCTCCACCTTCACCGTCGGCCTCCTCGGCTGCGACGGCGGCGACGAGATCGTCGAAGTCACGCCCCGGACGCCGCCCGCCAACCAGCCCAAGATCGACCCGGACGCGATGCCCGGTCAGGACGGCGAGAGCGGCATGACCAACGTGTCCGGCGAAGCCGCCAACGAAGTCGGCAAGTGATCGCCTGATCGCTTCCCCCGGTTCAAAGCACGCAGGTCGGAGGCCACGCCTCCGGCCTGTGTCGCTTTTGCGAGGTCTTCATTCGCCTGGCGACTCAGCCGCCTCGGAGCAGGTCGACCAGAATCGCGAGCCCCTCTCGAAGCACCTCGTCGTCCACGGCGAAGCTCAGCCGCACGTGGGTGTCACGGCCCGAGAAGACCCCGCCGGGAACGAGCAGCACCCGACGTTCGACCGCACGCTCCATGAACTCCGTGGCGGTCATGCCCAGCGCCGGCGGAACCTCGAAGAACGCGTAGAACGCGCCACCGGGTCGAACCACCTCCGCATGCGGGGACAGCGCATCCATCACGAGGTCGCACCGTTCCGCGTAGCGGGCGACCTGGGCGGAGTTGTCGATGTCGAACGCCTCGACCACGCCCCACTGGAGCGGGCTGGGGGCGCAGACGTAGGTGAACTGCTGCAGCTTCCGCATCTGTTCGACGAGCCACGTCGGCCCGGCGGCATAACCGAGTCGCCACCCCGTGCATCCGTAGGTCTTCCCGAAGCCTCGAATCACCAGCGACTGGTGATCGAACCGGGCCGGCGACGGACACGTCCCGTCCGGTCGCATCGAATCGGCGAACACGAACTCGTCGTAGATCTCGTCCGTCACCAGTTGAACTCCACGGTTCCGGCAGAGATCGGCGAGCTCCCGCATTTCGTCGTCCGCCAGCACCACGCCGGACGGATTCCCGGGACTGTTGACCAGGACGAACTTCGTTCGTGCCGAGATCAACGGCTCGACGCGGGCGGCGGTCATCCGGAAATCCGGGTAGGTGTCGCACGGCACCATCTTCGCCCCCGTGAGATGCCCCAGCTGCGGATACAGCACGAACCATGGATCCGGGATGATCGCCTCGTCACCCTCGTCGAGCAGGGCGAGGCTCGCGAGGCACAGCCCGCCGCTGGTGCCGCTCGTGACGATCGTCGAATACCCGTTCCCATCCTCGGGCCACCCGAGGTCGTGGGCGAGATGACGTCGAATCGACTCGTGCAGCGCGGGAATCCCCTGCGTCAGGGTGTAGCCGTTGCGGTCCTCGCGGATGGCCGCGGTCGCCGCCGCCTTCATGGCGTCCGGAACCGGAAAGTCCGGTTGCCCGATCGAAAGATTGATCGGGTTCTCGAGGGTCGCCCCCAACTCGAACGCACGACGGATGCCGGAGGCGTCCATCGCGAGCGTGCGGCGGCTGAGACGGGAGGCCGGGTCGAAGACGGGATCGATGTCGGACAAGGTCGGGGCTCCTTCGGGTGAATTCATCCACCCGATCAATGGAGAACCCCGCGGCATGCCACCACGGGGTTCGGTTGATCGGCTCCATGATCGACGAGCCGCCGCGGCGGCCCTTCAGCGAAGCGACTCAGTCGTCGCTCTCGGCCGCGGCATCCGGACCCTTGGCCGGCTTCTTCTTGGCGGCGGCCACCTTGATGCTGCGGACCTTGGGGATCCCGAGCGGTGAACTCTCGCCACGCACGAACTTGTTCTTGTCCTGCAGCATCTCGATCCGCTCGGCGCGGGTCAGGACGTTTCGATGCTGGTTGAGGGCACCCGACTTGGTCTTGAGGCTGCTGTGAAGGCTCATGGTTCGTCTCGAGGCTGGGACCGGAATGGTCGGTGGTCTGATTCAGCCGGCTGAGGGCCGGTACGTCTCCGGATAGAGACTGTCGAAGTTGTCGCTCGCGCGACCCGAGGCCTTCCCGAACTCCCGGCCGATCCGCTTGAGGTCGGTCATGAACGACTCGACCGCGGGCGACGACCGTTCTCCCGGCCGGAAACCCGGCAGGGCGATCACTTTGGGAAGTCCCCCAGTGTCGCTCTTGACGACGATCGCGTCAAGGCCCCGACCCCGGATGAACGTCGCGACTTCCTCCGCTCGATCCTGCCGTGGCCGCATCACCACCCAGTAGTTCAGTCCGGGAATCCGGGGGTCGGCGTCTCCGGACGCTGCTTCCAGCGGCCCGGGAAGGGTCGATACGGGCTCTCGGACCCGACCGGCTTCCTGCGCCGCCTCGACGCGAGCGGCGTCGGCGGTCGCCGCGGAAGTCTCCGCCACCCGCTCGCCCCGGCTGAATCCCAGCAGATAGGCCCCGATCATCAGTCCGGCCACCAGCACGGCCCCCACCCAGGCGAACCCGACGGGAACCCGGATCGATCGCCCCGGAGTGAGCCAGGTGGCCGCCGCCGGTCGCTCCGAATCGGAACTCCGACCCCGATTTCCGGTCGTCGCCCGCGGCGCGGCCGGGGACTGGGACATCGCTTCGTAGAGGGTGGGTCCGCTTCGCTTCACCATCGGGGCGTCATCCCTTCACCTCGTCGCCGATCGCGATGACGCTGGCCATCGCGAGCTCGGCGGTGTGCGAGATCGAGATCCGCCAGGAATGGATGCCGAGCGTCGCTGCGAAATCGGCGGCTTCACCGGTGAGAATGATCGACGGAGCGCCGAGATCGTTGCGAACGACGTCCATGTCCGTCCACGCGATTCCCTCGCGGAGGCCGGTTCCGAACGCCTTGAGAACGGCCTCTTTCGCGGCGAACCGGGCCGCGTACCGCTCCGCCCTCACCCGGGGCGCGGACTCCGCGTACGCCTGTTCGCCCGCGGTGAAGCAACGATCGAGGAACGTACGGCCATGATCGACCCGCATCCGTTCGATGCGTTCGATTTCGACGAGATCGATGCCGTGCCCGATGATGCTCATGCGTTCGGGTCACGCTACCGTGGACATCGACCGGCTGCACGCCCGCACCGGCCTTCGACCACGCGGTGCCCCCGAATCGAGCCCCCGACCCCACTTCCGCGGATCAGATCCCGATGAGCGTTGAATCACACGAATCGGCCGCGAATCGCCGAGCGGCGTCCGACCCACCGCGAGTGCACGTACTCACCGTGAGCGACACCCGGACTCGGGAGACGGATCACGGCGGCGATCGACTCGAAGCCCTCCTACGGGCGGACGGGCTCGTGCCCGTGCACCGCGAACTCGTCCCCGACGATCCCGCCCGGGTCCGGACCGCGATCCGGAACGCGCTGGCCGATCCGACGATCGACGCGATCACCATCACCGGCGGGACCGGCATCGCGCCCCGCGATGGGACGGTCGAGGTCGTTCGTGATCTCATCGACGTCGAGCTCGATGGCTACGGGGAGCGTTTTCGCGCACTGAGCGTCGAAGCGATCGGGGTGGCCGGCCTGCTGAGCCGGGCGACCGCCGGCGTGGTCCGTCGAGATGCCGGCGGCGGACTCCTCGTCTTTTCGATGCCGGGATCCGTTCACGCCGTCGAGACCGCGACGAGCGAACTCGTGATTCCGCTCCTGCGACATGCGATCCACGAAGTTCGACGCTGAACGCACCGAGTCACCTCATCAGATGCCCGAGAGCGTCGCGAGCGTGCGGCGGACGCCGCCGACGGGGTCCGCCCACCGACGTGCATCGATCACCGGCATTCCGTCGAGTCCACCGGTTCGCGCCGTCACCACGAGGCTGATCCCGTCGATTCGACCATCGGGATCACCCAGCGGGATCCGCATTCCGTCGCGAGAGAGGTCCGCAAGCCGAAGCGCCGACGCGCCCCGAGCCGCGGCATCGATGCAATCGAGTCCGCCGACCAGCCACGCGGGCGGATCGATGCCGATCCCGAGGCCGTCGATCGCCTGCGAGCGCACCGGCTTGGAGGGCTTGACCGACGTCTCCACCGGATCGGGAAGGAGGAGACCGCTGGCCGCGCGACCGCCCTCCAATGTCCGAACGTCGCGTCCACGCGGCGGAACGCCGTGATCGACGAGACGAACACCGAGTCGGGAAGCACGGGCGAGCATCGCCTCGATCGCGGACTCCCCGCCTTCCTCGGGAAGGCGGGTGGAGACCGGGACCCGTCCCAGATCATGCGCAAGCTGAATCGCCTCGAGCGTCGCCGACACCGCGGCGTCGACCCGCTCCGGATCGAGCAACGTCACCGGATCCAACCACGCGTCGACCCCCACCACCTCGAGTTCGAGTCGACGCACCGCGACGGCGAGATCCCGCCGTCCGGATCCATCGAGGTCCCGAGGTCGAGTGCCGGCCTGTCCGGCGGAGATCTGGACCCCGGGAACGCTCAAGCCGGCGACGACCTGGAGACCCGCACGGGGGTCGGCGGCCAGCGGCGCGAGCGTCAGCCCCAAACGGGCCCGGGAATCGTCGGTAGCGGACATCGGTGCACGATATCGCGACCGGTCGTCTACGATTTCGGAATGAGCGGTTCAACTCTCGAATCCCAGCTCCCGCGAGGGCGAGGCGGCGTGCACGTCGCCATCGAACCCGGTGGCCTGCTTCCCAGCGATCCCGAGGCGGATCGGGGAGACCACCAGGCGATCGGTGGCGAATGCGTGTTTCGAGGTCGAACCCGACCGGAGTCGCATCCCGAACACGGCACCCTGATCGCGCTCGATTACGAAGTCCACCCTCGTCTGGCGATCCGAAGCCTGCGCGACATCGCCGAGGAGATCATGTCGATCCACGGCCTGACCGCGATCTCGATCCGCCATGCATCGGGATCGGTGGCGATCGGCGAGACCAGCGTGGAGATCGTGGCGATCGCCGGGCATCGTGACGCGGCGTTCCGGGGATGCCGCGACGCGATCGATCGATTGAAGCGGGAGACTCCGATCTGGAAGCGCGAGCGCTGGACCGACGCCGCGACCTGGTCCGACGCCGCCACCCCGATCGAATCGCCCCCCGGCGAGGATGGAGCGCACCCATGAGGTCACCCGGACCGACGATGACCATCGCTTCCGTCATCTGGTGGCTGACGCTGGTGGCGTGGACGGCCGCGATCATCGCCCCGGCCGCGACCGCGATGAGCGCGTTCACGAGCCTGCCCACCATGGACCTCACGACGGACCGCATCGAGTCGTTCTTCGGAGACGACACGGAAGCGGCGGGCCGCTTCATCGCCGGCTACGTCACCCACCCAGTGTTCCAGGCCTCCGACCGGGTCCAGACCGGATGCGCCGTGGTCGGCATCGTGCTGCTCTTCCTGCGTCGGGGCGCTCCCGTCGGGCGTCTGAAGTCGATCTCCAGAAGATTCGCCACCGCGACGATGCTTCTGGCCGCCGCGCTCCTGGGGTGGTACCTCGTGGGCATCTCGCCTCGGGTCGAGTCCACGCTCGAGGCCTGGCGCTCGGCGGTCGAGGCCGGTGATCGGGACGCGGCGAGCGAGGCCTACGCCGCCTTCGACCCTTGGCACCGGTCCGCGGAGCGCGGCATGTCGCTGATCCTCGCGGCGGTCCTGCTCACGATCGTGTCGAGCGGGATCGGTTCGACGCCACCCCGGAGCGGTGCACGATGAGGACTCCCCCACCGGTCGGCGGCCCGCGCCGCAAATCCGATTTCGATCTTCCGCCGAGGACCGACGCGGACGTCCGCCGCGCGGCGCGGATCCTCGCCGCCCTCCGGAAGCGATACCCCGACGCCCATTGCGAACTCGACGCGACGACGCCGCACGAACTCCTGGTCGCCACGATCCTCAGCGCCCAGGCGACCGACGTGGGCGTCAACAAGGCCACCCCGGGCCTCTTCGCCGCGTTTCCGACGCCGAAGGACTTCGCCGCGGCATCTCCCGAGGAGATCGCCCCCCACCTTCGCACCCTGAACTTCTGGCGAAACAAGTCGAAGAGCGTCCACGGTGCGATGACGATGCTGGTCGAGCAGCACGATGGCGCAGTCCCCGACGACATGGAGTCCCTGCTCGCGCTTCCCGGAGTCGCGCGGAAGACCGCGAACGTCGTCCTCGGAAACGCGTTCGGGATCAACGTGGGCGTCGTCGTCGACACGCATGTGGGACGGATATCGCAGCGATTCGGACTGACCGAGGAGACCGATCCGAAGCGGATCGAGCCGCACCTGATGGCCCTCTTTCCACGGCCCTCCTGGTGCCTGCTCAGCCATCTCTTCATCTTCCACGGTCGCAAGGTCTGCAAGGCCCGAGGCGGAACCTGCGCCGAGGATTCGATCTGTCGTCGCTATTGCGTCAACGCGAACACGGACTGATCGGCCGGGATCAGGGCTTCGACGGCTGTGGCAGTCCACCTGCTTCGCGCATCGCCTCCTCCGCGTCGGCCGCTTCTTCCGGGCGGACCCGCTGGACCAGCGCCGAATCGGCCTCGGGATCCGGTACCGCCTCCGCGGTGCCCATGCCACCGAAGGCGCTCACGAAGGCGACCTCGTTCCCCACCCGTGGTCGAAAGAGCCAGGCGACGGGCCCCTCCATCAGGATGGATCCGGTCGGTCGAATCGTCGCGTCCCGGTACTCGAAGACCTCGATGCCTTCGTCGTGGCCGACCCAGATCCGCTCGTCCGCGGTCTCGAGGGTGTAGATGCGACCGTCGTTCGGCGGCGACCATCGGAAGTCGGCGCCATCGAGGGGAGTGATCGAGAGGGTCGTCCGCCCGTCACCGATCTCCGCCTCGCCCCAGCTCAGCGTCACCTTCCTCGTTCCCGCGGTGTTGCTCTGGAGGTCCTTGTCCGAAAGTTCGATCCGACCGCCGATGCGGTACAGCCAGTTGCCCTCTTCGCTTCCGGCAAGCACCCGACGGCCGTCGGTGATCGCCTGGACGACCCGTCCCGGGGTTCGTTCCACGGCCAGGAACTCGTCGCCGGCGCCGCCGGAGTCGGCCTTGTATCGATAGATCGCCCGGCCGAAGGTCCCCGCGACGGCGTAGTAGTTCGGTCGCAGCAGCCCGACGTCCCGCGCGCCCTTCACCGGGATGAACTGCGGTTCGACCATGCGGCCTTCATCGTCGATCCGCCACGTGATCAACTCGTCCTCACAGATCGCCCAGAGCCGGTCTCCCACGATTCTCGCCGACCAGATGGTGTCGCCGAACGTCTCGGCGTCGAGCTGTCTGAAGTCCGGCCCCATCAGTCCCACCGTGTTCGCGGCCGCCCCCCGGAGCACGAAGACCATGGCCTCCTTGCCGAGCCGCGCGGACAGGGCGGGCGGCACGGGGCGGAGATCGGACGCGGCACCGAGATATCGACCGTCCGCGACGGCGATCACCTGGCGTCGATTGGTGACCACGGGCCCGACCGACGTCTCGACCACGTGCCCGAACGACGGAGGATCCGGGAGATCTCCGAGCTGGACGATGCCAGGCTCGTCCAAACGCCCGACACCCTCGCGGCCGGACACCCAGACCGTGCCGCCGGTGGCGGAGAGATGGATCGGCCGAACGCCGAGATCGGCGCGGGTCCACGTCCGGTCCTCGGTGGGACGGCGTGGATTCGAGAGATCGAAGCGGACGACGCGATCGTTGGCATAAGCGACGTACAACGCGCAGTCGGCGGCGAGCACCATGTCGCTGATCGAGGGGATCGTGCCGAACGTCCCGAGCTCGATCGTGCTGATTCGGAGTCCGTCCTCCGCATCGATGATCTCGATCACGGGACCAAAGGACTGATACCACTGCTCACCATTGATCACGGTGACCCGTCGCGTTCCTCCGTGATGATCCTGGACCTCGACGATCCGCGGCCGAAGATCGATCGTCTGCCGAGCCGAGTAGCCCTCGTCACACCCCGCCTGACCGAGGACCGCGGTGCAGGCGGCGATCATGATCGAAATCGTGGCGAAAGCGGAGCGGCGATGCCGGACATGAGGGTCGATGGATGCGATCATCACCGGAGCGTAGCGGTTTCGCGCTCGAAGGACGACCTCCGGCCGCTTGTCCTCGGCCTCGATCCGACGGACAATCCCCCCATGCCCGAATCCGACCGACTCAACCGGCTCCTCAAGATGCTGGAAGCCGAACCCGGCGACGCGTTCTGCCTCTACGGCATCGCACAGGAACATGCCAAGGCCGAGGAACACGACGCCGCCCTCGGCTGGTACGACCGGGCGATCGCCGCCGATCCCGACGACGGATACCTGCACTTTCACAAGGCCCGATCGCTGGAAGCCCTTGATCGCATGCCTGAAGCGATCGAGGCCGCGGAGGCCGGCCTGGTCGCCGCTCGACGCGGCGGCGATGGACATGCGCAGTCGGAACTCGAGGCCCTTCGGATGGAACTCGGCGGATGAGTCGCCCCCGCCCCCGGGACGGTCGGGTCGACGCCGCGGCCGAACCCGAGCACTCGAACCCGAACGCCGCACGGGTCACCGCGATCCGGTCCGATCCCGATCATCCGGGCATTCTCATGCTGGAGATCGACGGCATCATCGCGGGGACCCTGCCGAGATCGGAGATCGATTCCGACGAGATCGTCGAAGGCCTCCCCGTCGACGACCCCCGGGTGGCGTCGGCGATCCGGTCGATCGGTGTCCGATCCGCGCGGGCCGTCGCGTTGGATCTTCTCGCGGCCCGTGCCCACGCATCCGAGGAACTCGTCCGCAAACTCCGGAAGCGTGACGTCACCTCCGAGATCATCGACATCGTGATCGAGGAACTCGTCGCGGACGGCTGGATCGACGACGCGGCGTTCGCGGCCACGAGGATCCTCGAATGGCGAACCGCGGGCCGAAGCGACGCCGAGTGCCGCCGACGCCTCGAAGCGGCGGGGCTCGTGGATTCGATGATCCAGGCCGGTTTCGAACGTGCCGTCCAGGCCGCCACCCCGCATTCCACGCGGGATGGCGCCGACGACGGGCCGGAGGAAGCGACCGCGCCGGAGCTCGAGGCGGCGATCACCGCGTTCCACCGCCTGGAACGATCCGGTCCGATCGACGACCCCGCATCGACGCGTCGTGCCGCCGCCAGACTCGCTCGCCGCGGCTTCGACGCCGACACGATCCGGTCCGCCCTGCGAGCATGCGGTATCGACGATGAACCACTCGCCGACGACTGGACGCCCGACGACGTCGAATGATCCCGCCGAAGCCGACGCACGACCCGTACGACATGAAACACATGAATGAACCCAAGACCATGAACACCCGACACCAGGCGATCCTCCGAACCGGCCTCGCCGGCATCACCTCCACCCTCGCGCTCGGAGGTTGCACCGCCCCCACGCCGCCACCACTGATCTTCCCCGGCGGCACGGCCACCACGGCACCGCCCGAGGATCGGTGGCGAGCCTCCCTCGACGGCGAGTTCGACCGACGGGCGTGGCCGGCCATCCGGTTCGAGATTTCCATGGCCTCCGTTCCCTGCAATCCGACCTACGCCACGCCGGTGGTCCCCGACGATGACGGGGTCGGACGGCTGGGGGAGACCGGCGCCTTCCCGACCATCGACACCGCGATGTCCACCGAGACGGATCGAGGCCGCGTCCGCTGGTCCGCCGTCGCGGAACCGTTCGTCGCAGCCTTCGACCTGGTCGCGTCCCCGTTTCGAATGATCGGTGCCCCTCCGGATTCGACGGTGCTCGAACCGAACGGCGCCTGGGTCCTGCTTCCCAACGGCGAGACACCGCCTCCGGTCGAGGACGTCCGCGAACCCGACGACACCCTCCCGCCCGACGGCGCCGCCGACCCGCCCCCGGCCGAGGACGCCGGATCATCCGAGGAAGCGGGGGCGGCCGGGAACACCACCGCGGATTCCGGTGGCTGGACGATCAGCCCGGCGTTCGATCGTCCCGCGGACGCCGCCACCGCACCGAGGACCACCGAATGAGCACCGACCATCCATGGGAGATCGCACCCGGCGACCTGCAGTCGCTCCGCACCGGCGGCGAAGTCCCGCTCGTCATCGACTGCCGCGAGACCCCGGAGGTCGAGATCGCGTCGATCGACGGCACCCTGCACGTTCCGATGGGCGAGATCAAGTCGCGGCTCCCCGAGCTGGAGGACCACGCCGACGACCTCGTCATCGTGCTCTGCCACCACGGCGTGCGCAGCCTCCAGGTCGTCGCATTCCTTCGTGAGCAGGGATTCTCGGATGCCCGGTCGCTCGCGGGAGGCATCGATCGTTGGTCGATCGAGATCGACTCCGGCATTCCCAGATACTGATGCGATCCCGGCACGCCTCGACCGCCGACGGCCCCAGCGAGAAACGACATGCTTCGACAACGACTGATCACCGGCCCGATCCTGATCGGCGTTCTGATCCTGCTCGTCTGGCTCGACGCCGCAGGCATCGGCGGCATCCGTTCCGGCACCGTCTTCGCCGTGGCGTTCGCGATGCTGATTCCGATCGCCGCGAAGGAGGCCGCGGCACTGGTCCGCGGGTGTGGGACGAGGTGTCCCGACGGCCTCGCGATCGTCGCCGCGCTCGCGATGTACTTCGCCGGACTCGCGGCGTCGAGGATCACCGATCCGGCGCTGGCGATCGGCGTGGCGATGCTCGGACCGGTCCTCGGATTCGCGGTCGCGGTGATCGGCCTCGCGTCGACGCGACGGATCCCCGGCGCGTTCGTCGGCGCCGCGGCGATCGCCGGCGTGGCGATCTGGACCGGACTTCTGCCCGTCTTCTGGCTGCTGGCGATCGAGCGTCACGGAGCATGGCTCGTCGCGGGCCTCGTGCTCGTCGTGAAAGCCGGTG
>JAACEA010000566.1 GCA_009936695.1 Planctomycetia bacterium | reverse complement strand
GTGGGATTGCAGGGACTGTTCAGAATCACCGCGACGGTCCGATCGGACATCGCCGCCTCGAGCGCGGCGGGTTCGATCTTGAAACCGTCCCGGATCGTGGCGGGACATTCGACCACCACGCCTCCCGCCAGCTCGATCATCGGGCGGTAGCTCAGCCAGGCCGGGGTCACGACGACCACCTCGTCGCCGGGATCGACGAGACACTGCATGACCTCGAAGGCCGCGTGCTTCGCTCCCACCGTCACCACCACGTGCTCGGGGCCGCAGTCGATTCCGTTGTGGTTTCGCATCCGATCCGCGATGGCGGTCCGGAGGTCCGGGGATCCCGGCGTCGGCGCATACTTGGTGTGTCCCGCCGCCAGTGACTCCGAAGCCGCCTGCTTGACGAAGTCAGGGGTGTCGAAATCCGGTTCGCCCGCACCGAATCCGATGACGTCACGACCTTCGGCCCGGAGGGCCTTCGCCCTCGCGGTGACGGCCAGCGTCGCGGACCCTCGAAGCGATCGAACTCGTGCGGAGCATTTCATGGACCGGTACCCTAGCGTCCCACCCCGGTCCGCCACCAACCCCCTGTGAAAAACGACAAGATGTCCAATCGCATCCTCGGAATTGCCGGAAGCACGCGTCAGGAATCCCTGAATCGCCGCCTCGTTCACGTCGCCCTGTCGGGCGCGGAATCGGCCGGTGCGGAGGTGGAACACCTCGACCTGCGGGATCTCCGGATCCCGCTCTACGACGAGATCGAGGAACGGAAGCACGGCATGCCCGAGGGGGTTCGACGACTTCGCGAGGCCCTGAAGCGGAGCCACGGCGTCGTCGTCGCGAGCCCGGAGTACAACGGTTCGATGACCGCGGTCCTGAAGAACGCGATCGACTGGACGACCCGGCCCGATCCCGAATCACCCGAGGATCCGCCACTGGTCGCCTGGCGCGGCAAGGTCGCGGGTCTGCTCTCGACCAGTCCCGGCGGACTGGGTGGAATCCGGGGTCTCGTGCACGCCCGCGCGGTCCTTTCCCACGTCGGCTGCCACGTGGTCCCCCAGGAGGCCGCGATCCCCTTCGGTCACGACGCGTTCCACGACGACGGTTCGATCCTCGACGACAAGCGACATGCGTTGGTCCAGTCGGTGGGCCAGGCCGTCGCGGCCCTCGCCGCCCGACTCCCGCGGGATTGACCCCGCCTGATAGAATCACGGCATGCATTACGAAACCCATGCCTCGCTGGTCGAGGAACTCGAGGCGCGGATCTTGACAATCCGTGACTCTCTTTGACTACGACACCAAGGTGTCGAAGCGGGAAACCCTCCAGGAGGAGATGAATGCCGACGGCTTCTGGGACAACCAGGACGCCGCCCAGGCGCACATCTCCAAGTACAAGCTCGTCAAGGCCCAGATCGATCCCCTCGAAGAGGTGATCGCGCTGTTCGAGGATGCCAAGCTCGGTCTCGAACTCGCCAAGGAGGAGGACGATCGCGAACTCCTCGAGGAGGCCGACGAACAGCTCTTCCAGATCGAACGCCGGATGGACAAGGTCGAGCTGCAGTCGCTGCTCTCGGGACCACACGACCATCGGGACTGCTTCGTCGCCATCCAGGCCGGGGACGGAGGCAACGATGCGGACGACTTCGCCGAGATGGTGGATCGGATGTACCTCTACTACTGGGAACAGCAGGGCTGGAAGGTCGAGGAGCTCAGCCGGACCCACGGCACCGAGGTCGGGATCAACGAAGTCTCGTACCACCTGAAGGGCGCCTACGCGTTCGGCAACATGAACTGCGAACGCGGCACCCACCGCCTCGCCCGCGTGAGTCCGTTCAACGCCCAGGGCAAGCGGCAGACGAGCTTCGTCACCGTCGACGTGACGCCGGAGATCGAGGAGACCGACCTGGTCATCCCGGACAACGACCTGGAGATCAGCAACTTCGCGCGATCCAGCGGGCCCGGCGGCCAGAACGTCAACAAGGTCGCCAGTGCGGTCCGCATCGTCCACAAACCGACCGGAATCATGGTCGTCGCCAGCACCTTCCGGGATCAGCCGCAGAACCGCCGACAGGCGATGCAGGTGCTCATGGCGAAACTCGAGCAGATCGAGGAGGAGAAGCGTCAGGCCGAACTCGACGCCGCCACCGGTGGCAAGGTCGACCGCGGCTGGGGAACGCAGATCCGTTCCTACGTCCTCTACGACAACCGGGTGAAGGACCACCGAACCGGGCACGAGGCCGGAAACCCGCAGACCGTCCTCGATGGCGCGCTGCAACCCTTCATCGACGCCGAACTCCAGCGCCGCCGGGCCACGCGTGAGCACGCCGAAGGCTGATCACCACACCGGCTCGCCCCCGGCGCTCGAGCTCTCGGGCGTCGAGCGACGCCATCGCTCCGGCCGGGGCGTCGGCCCCGTCGATCTGACGCTCGAGGCCGGCACCGGGCTCGCGGTGATCGGCGAATCCGGATCGGGCAAGAGCACCCTGCTGCGAGTCGTCGCCGGTCTCGATCACGCCGATCGAGGCGTGGTGCGGATCGCCGGTGTCGACGTGGGCCGGTCCGCGCCCGGACGTCGCGATGTGGCGTTCGTGTCACAGGATCTCCCGCTCTACGACCATCTCGACGTCGCGGCGAACGTCCACATGGCGATTTCGGGACTCGATCTCGAACAGGACGTCCGCACTCGACGCATCGACGAAGCGATCGAGGCCGCGGACGCGACGGACTTCCGAAATCGACGTGCCGACCGACTCTCCGGTGGCGAGCGGGCACGCACCTGCCTCGCCCGGATCCTCGCTCGACGGCCCGCCGTCGCCCTGCTCGACGAGCCCTTCGCCGGACTCGACCGACGAAGACGCGACACGGTGCGTGACCTCGTCTGTTCGACCCTGACCGCCGCGGGCACCGCATTCCTTCTGGTCACCCACGATCCCGAGGATCTCCGAAGCGTGTCGCGGTCCGTGGAACTCGCTCCGGATGGCCGACTCGAACCGGCGCCGCCCCCCGAGCCCTCCTGAATTCGCGGCCGGGGTGGAAACCGGGGATGATGCGAGTCGCGGTGCCATCCGGCACCGTCGACGTCGCCCCTGGGGAACCCATGCCCGGCCCGCAGCACCTGCAGTCCACCGCCAAGTCGCACCGGCTCGAGCACCGCCCCACCCTCGACCTGGGCCCGGCGATCTGCGCCGACGACGAGGCGTCGCGCCGACACGAGTGGCTCCTGACCAACGGCCGGGGCGGCTACGCCTGCGGCTCGATCGCCGGGGTGCTCGACCGTCGATATCACGCGGTGCTCGCCGCGGCGGTCGACCCGCCCGACACCCGTTCGGTGATCGTGGCGAAGCTCGACGAACGACTTCCCGCGTTCTGGACCCCGGACCGCACCCGTCTCACCGACCGCGATCCCGAGGACGATCCGACCTCCGACGACCTGACGTTGTCCTCGGACGTCTGGCAGGAGGGCGGGCTCGCGGGCTTCGGGCACCGCCACCTGATTCGTTGTCGCGCAAACGACGGCACCGTCGAGCACCAGTGGCTCTGCGGCCACACCCGGATCTCCCGTCGAATGGTGATGCCGCACG
>JAACEA010000565.1 GCA_009936695.1 Planctomycetia bacterium | reverse complement strand
GTTGACCAACGCCCATCGGGGTCGATACTGTGCCGTGGTCCAACGGAATTCGGGTTGATTTCGGGCCTCTGGCGCTGATTCCCAACCAGCATGAACTTGGATTTCGAGGATCTGGAGCGCATGCCCCGATCCGAGCGAGCGAATTTACGCGAACTTGCGTCGAAATGCCGCCAAGTTCGTCCATAATGCGGCGGAATAGCCTGTTACAGGCTGAAATCAGCATGAAGTTCTGGTTTCAACACCTCCCGCAGGCCATCTCCAGCATGGAGATGGTGATTCGAGGTCTTCTTCGCAGCCATGGTGACATGGTTGAGAAACCCGTCCGGTCGTGTCGGAGCGACCGGGCGGTCTTTTTTGCAGGGCGTCGGGATGGAACACCATCTGCGTCTCGGGAGGCTTGATGCAGAACTCCGGAATGTCACGCTTCATCATCCTGCTGATGGCGGCGGTGGGCGGTTTCGCCGGATCGTTGACGGCCGAGGTCTTGCCTGCCGGGATCCCGGCCCCGCTGGATGCGCTCGGATTGCTCCAGGCGGCGTCGTCGGACGAAGCCGGCGATGTCATGCCGGCGGAGACGCGGCCGGTCTACGGCGATCAAGGCGATCTCCGGTGGTCGATCGGTGGCCTGGTGGCGACGGACTTTCAGAACGAACGAATTCTCGGGCTTCGAGGCGGACTCGAGTGGTTTCCGATCGATGCCTTCAGTCTCGGGGTCGACGCGGATCTGGGCTGGGTCGGGCAGGATGGCGGTGATGATGCCGCCTTCCTCGGCGTTTCGGTGATGCTCCGGTGGCACTTCCTGAGATACGACTCGTGGACGCTCTATGCCGACCTCGGCATCGGACTGGTCTACGCCAGCTCGCCGGTTCCACCGGACGGCAGTCGCTTGGACTTCACGCCACAGGCGGGCATCGGTTGTTCGATCGCTCTGGACGAGCGGACGAGACTTCTTCTGGGCATCGGTTGGTACCACCTGTCCAACGCTCGGACCACGGCGACCAACTTCGGGATCGATGCGCTTGCGGTGACGGCTCGAGTCAGCCTTCCGTTCTGAGCCGGATCAGGAGGCGTAGCCGTTCGGCTGCGCGTTCATCCAGGCCCAGGCGGTCGAGACCGTCTCATCGAGGTCGGTGAATTCCGGCGTCCAGCCGAAATCACGCTTGATCCGCGACGCATCCGCGAAGAGACGGGGCGGATCGCCGGGGCGGCGGGGGCCGGCACGTTCCGGAATCGGGTGACCGGTGACCCTCCGGCATGACTCCAGAACCTCCCGCACCGACCAGCCGTGGCCGAGGCCGACGTTCAGGGCGCGGGCATCACCCGGCGTGAGGCCGTTCATCACCGCGATGTGGGCATCGATGAGATCGCAGACGTGGACATAGTCGCGAATGCAGGTCCCATCGTCGGTCGGATAGTCGTCGCCGTGGATCACCAACGCCTCGCGACGGCCGGCGGCGACCTCGAGGCAGATCGGAATCAGGTGCGTCTCGGGGCGATGATCCTCGCCGATCCGGCCTTTCGGATCACTGCCTGCGACGTTGAAGTACCGCAGGGCGGCGAAGGCGAATGCAGGGTCCGCGGCACGACGGGCGTACGCATGGTCGAACAGCACGCGTTCGACCATGTGCTTGGAATGACCGTACGGATTGATCGGCGCCTGGGGGCAGTCCTCCGCGATCGGAATTCGATCCGCCGCGGGTTCCCCGTAGGTCGCACAGGTGCTCGAGAAGATGAAGCGATTCACCCCGGACCGACTCATCGACTGCAGGAGGGAGATGGCGCCGCCGGTGTTGTTGTCGTAGTACCGGAGCGGCTCGTCCACGGATTCGCCCACGTAGGCCAGGGCCGCGAAGTGCATCACCAGTTCGATTCGGTGATCCCCGAGCGCGGCCTCGCAGGCATCGCGATCCGCGATGGAGGCCTCGATCGCCGAGAAGGAGCCGGGCAGGTCGCCGGCGGCGGACGAGATCGCCTCGAAGGCCCCGCGATGTCCGCGGGAGAGGTCGTCGAGTCCCACCACGTCGAGGCCGGCCTCGACGAGTCGAAGGCAGGCGTGCGAACCGATGTATCCCGCAGCGCCGGTCACGAGGATCCGAGTTGGTGGGGAGGTCATCTGGTGTCGCCTTTTCGATGAGGGTCGAGGTTCGACGCTGGTGGAGCCGATGAGCGAGGAACGTCCCGATGATATCAATCGGGTTTCGTCGGTCCCTGCTCCAGTGATCCCCGGGAGATCCGTTCGTGTCGACGACGCAAGAAACACGCTCCATGAGTCCGATGTTCATCGGTCGGCTGGCGATCGGTGGCATTCTGATGGGGCTCGCGAACCTGGTCCCCGGAATCTCCGGCGGCACGATGCTGCTCGCCGCAGGGGTCTATCCCGCCTTCGTGGAGTCGGTGGCGGCGGCGACGACGCTGGCCCGCCGACTGCGGCCGTGGCTCGTGCTCGCATGCGTGGGTGTGCCCGCGGTCCTCGCGATCGGGCTGCTGGCCGGCACGGTTCGCGACGGGGTCCTCGAGCATCGATGGGTCGCCTACAGCCTCTTCATCGGGCTCACCCTCGGCGGAGCGCCGACCCTGTGGGCGATGCTGCGACCGATTCCGCCGCGGGCGGTGTTCGCGACGATCCTGTCGTTCGTCGGCATGGTGGCGCTGGCCTTGATGCAGGAGACGCAGCCGGCGGCCTCCGATGGAGGTGGGGGCCTTGGTGGGTTGTTCCTCGCCGGTTTCGCGGGTGCGGCCGCCATGGTCCTGCCCGGCGTGAGTGGGGGGTATCTCCTGCTGGTACTCGGTCAGTACGTGGCGGTGCTCGATGCGATCGACGCCTTCAAGCTCGCGATTCGGAGCGGGGAAATCGCAGGCGTCATCGAGGCGGCATGGCCTCTTGCGGCGATCGGGGTCGGTGTCCTCCTCGGCATCGTCCTGGTCAGCAACGTCGTGCGATGGCTGCTCGAGCGACATCGGGCGATCACGCTCGGCGCATTGCTCGGACTGCTGCTCGGGGCCGTCGCGGGGCTCTGGCCGTTTCGGGCCGCGGTGCTGCCGGAAATGGGAAGCGTGATTCGCGGCCAGGCGATCACGACGACCGCGGAAGCCGAGGCGGTGGAATTGAAGTACCGACCGACGGCGGCCTATGTCCCGTCAGCCGGGCGGATCACCGGGGCCGTCGGTCTGGTCCTTCTCGGCGGGTTCGCCTCGATCATGCTTGGCCGCTTCGGCCGCGATCCGGATTCGGAGCAGCCCGGGGAGTCGCCATCCGACGCCTGACCGGACGCGTCGATGCCGGGCCCGGTGCTGGATACCGGCGTTCTTTATCGGAGAAAACAAGATTTGCCGATGAGCCCTTCATGCCTCTTGTAAGCGTGAATCGCGAGTTTGGACGTTTTGGCCGTTTCGGCCTGCTTGCCACGTCATCCTGTTCGGGGGATGATTCCGCCCCCATGAGCGATGTGCCATCCAGCCTCGGCTCGGCCCCCAGTGGATCCGAGACCGATCCCACCGTGCCGCGACTCCGGCTCACCGGAACCGCCGCGGGCCCGGTCAGCCCCGAGGAGGCAGCGCTGCTCGAGCTGCGGGCGACGTTGGTCAAGGCGGTGTCCGCGAATCGTCAGGACGCAGATCTGATCAGGGCGCGGCTCGAGCGGACGTCTCGAATCGATCCGATTCGAGAGGTCACGGGCAGCGATGCGTTCGAAGCGAACCGACGCGACACGATGGCGATGCTCGAGGCGGTCGATGCCCGGCTGGACGTGCTCGATGCGAATCGCGGGTCGGCGACGCTGATCGAGACCACGCCGGCGGCGAACGAGCTGCTTCGGCGTCCCTGAACCCGATCGAGTTCCAGTCAATCCAGTCGTTCGCTGTCGATGCCGGCCTGTTCGCCGGCGAGTTTCTGCTCGGCGTAGCGACGAACCCAGTTCTCCCAGGTCCTGCCGGCCGCAGGATCCCGTCCCGAAAAACGGATCTCCGCGATCTCGGGATATCCGATGTCGACCCGGGCGTCCGAACCGGCCTGGAACAGGCTGACGCGGGAGGCGTCGATGGTGCGTTCGTTGCGGCGGTCGAACACGTATCCCTCGATCGTCGAACCATCGCGAAGCACGATCGTCACGTCACCGCGGTAATCGAAGGCGAGATCCATCGCCGCTCGGACGGCCTCGGGGTCCTCGCCCGGGAGGGTGGTCCCCTGCACGATCACGTCCGGGATCGGTTCCGTGCTCATTCGTCGTCGCCCCGGTAGAGGTAGAGCGTGCGGTCCGTGTCGACGTCCGTGAACTTCCAGTCGAAACGCCGGGCGAGCGCCATCAGCACGAAGGGCGCGATGCTGTCGTCATCCTCTTCGACGAGGATCTGTCGAACCGGGTCCTCGAACGGAAGGTGCATCCGAACGCCGGGGCCGTGCAGGACCTCCGCTTCCGGGGAACCGTTTTCCGGACCGATGTTGAACGGCGCAAGCATGTCGACGAGCTCGGCTCGCGAGGCCATCGTCGCCGCCCGGCCCTCCGCATCCGCGGGCTTCGGACTGTGAATTCTCCAGTGCGTCAACCTTGCCATGGCCACCTTTCGGATCGGGAGAATACCGTACAACGTCGCGGTGGCGTGCTCCCGACCGGGGAAAACGAGTTCATCCCAGGTCCAGGAGGTCGCCCATCGAGGAGAGAAGTCGTTGGAGCGGCACCGGTTTCACGAGGTAGTCGGACACGCCGAGGTTCCGGGCATAGGCGAGGTGCCGACGGCCCTGATTCGCGGTCACCATCACCACCGGAGGAGGATTCTCGTGCGAACGGATCTTCTCGAGCACGAGAAATCCCGAACGGGCCGGGAGCATCATGTCGAGCACCACGCCGTCGGGCCGTCGTTCCTCGAATCTCGCGACCGCCTCGTTCCCGTCCGCCGCGAGATCGACTTCGGCACCCTCGGCGGCGAAGGCGAGACTCGTCGATTCGAGGACGTCCGGGTCGTCGTCGACGATGAGGATGCGGGTACCTGCGAAACGACCGGGCGTCGCGTTCATGAGGTCCCTCCATCGGCGATCAATCGGTCCAGCGACGCCTGATCCATCCACGGCAGTCCCTCGAGCCGGGTCCGAAGGGAGTGCGGCATCGGCTTGCCGGCCGTTTCCCAGCGGGGTCGGCTCTTCCAGCGACGATGGATCCACAGATACTGGTCGGGTGCGGTTCGCACCATCTTCTCGATCGCTCGATTGAAGCGTGCGGTGATGTAGAAGAGGGGATCGGGTTGATCGCACCAGTCCTCGGGGCCGAAGTAGTCGACCATCTCGAGGCGGTACTGGAAACGCTCGCCGATTCGGCGGGCGAAACCCGCGACCACGGGGAGTTCGTAGCGCATCGCCAGCAGCCCGATCGACTTGTAGCTGGAGGCGAGTCGGTCGAAGAAGGGGACGAACAGTCCGCCGTCACCGGCGTTCTGATCCGCGATGAAGCCGATGCGACGCCCCGCCGGATCATCGCCTTCCAGCATCGAGACCATCCGGTCCGTGGCCCCCCATTTCGTCAGCACTCGGAGGCCACGGGCCTCCCGCAGGCCGAGAAGCCACCGGTCGAGAAAGGGGTTGTCCAGCGGCCTCGCCAGCGCGGTCATCGGGAATCCCATCGCGGCGAGGGTGAAGCCGAGGAGCTCCCAGTTCCCGCAGTGCCCGGTGATGAACAAGGCGGGCTTGTCGTTGGCGAGCAACTCCGCACCGGAGGCGAAGGCATCGAACTCCACGTGCCGCTGCCAGCTCCACGGGTTGATCAGCCGCGGCATCGCGAGGCTGTCCACGAGAAAGAGCTTGAACATGTACCGGATCGACTCGATGGCGATTCGATCCGCCTCCGACTCGGAGGTCTCCGGCAGCGAACGGAGGATGTTGGCCTTCGCTCTCGCCGTCCGGGTGGAGGTCAGTCGCCCGTAGATGCTCCCGAAGGTCGAGGCGGTTCGGAGGTTCTGATCCGGATCCACGCACTGGATGGCGGCGCTGAGCGCACGAAGAGGGAGGAACTCCGCGAGATCACGGAGCGTTCCCTTGGGGGCGGTCGGCGGGTTGCGGACCTGCGTGGGCACGGTTCGAGGCGCTCCTCGGAAAAAGAGTCGCGGACCGGACCGTGGGATCGGTCCGGTCCGCGAGAAGTGGCACGTACACGTTCGAGGCCGGAATCAGCTGGCGTTCATTCCCGTGAGCATCTCGAAGCGGTTCCAGTTGAGCACCGGGATCTGGGCCTTGGTCGACTGTTCGAACAGTCGGTCGTACTGCTCGCGGGACTCACGCTGCTTGAGGAAGCGGCGGAACTGGTCGTCGCCGGCATCGGGAGGCAGTGGGGCGGGCATCGGGGGCTGGGCACCGAGGACCAGGAAGTCGAGGTCGCCCGTGAGTTCGTCACCCTCGACGACCTCGCCACCCCACTCGATGATCCGCCGACGAACGTAGTCGGTCTCCTCCTCGTTCGGGCGGCCATCGCCGCTCACGTCGAAGAGCCCGTGCACCAGGAACTTGAAGCGGTAGTCCGGATTGAAGACCGCATTCGCGATCACATCGTCCTTCACGACCGGTCGGCCGGAGCGTTCGCGGGTGATCCGTCCGGTCGTGGTGTCGGCACCGACCTTGATGATCTCGATGCTCGCCTTGCCGCGGACGTAGTCGCCGGTGCGGGGGTCGGGGCGGATCGCCGAAGCGTCCTGATAGACCTCGAAGGTCATGCCGGGAACGATCCGCTGATTGCGTCCGAGATCGATGAAGACCTGGCCGTTGGTGCCGGGGACGTCGATGATGCGGCCGTCCGCGAGCTCCGCGGGGCTGGCCGGCTTGATGCGGTAGGCCTCGGTCTTCTTGCGAAGTTCCTCGATCTGGGCGCGGAAGACGCTGTTGTCCTGATTCGCACGATCGAGCCGGCTCTGCAGGCCGGCCATGCGGTTCCGGTAGTCGCGATCGAGCTTGACCCGGCTCTCCTCGATGCTCTGGATCGCCTGTTCGATCTCCTGCTGGTAGCGGACCGCGGCGGTCTTGTAACCGTCGAACTCGCCTTCGACTTCCGCGATCTTCTCCTGGGAGAGCTTCTCGATCTGCGCGACGCGTTGCTCCAGTTCGACGCTGCCGGACTGGCTGTCCGCCAACTGTCGCTGGAGGCTGTCGTTGTCGACCTTCGCCGCGGCGAGCTGCCGCCGGAGGTCGCCCAACTCGTTGCGGACCACGTCGCCTTCGGCGAGGCCGAGGCTGCTTCGCATCTCGGTGACGTCGGCGTTGGGGTTTCCAGCGACGAACTGGGCGACTTCGCCACGACGTCCCTGGAGATACTTGTACAGCGACTGCTGGTTGGACTCCGCAGCGCCCATCAGGCGGTCGAACTCGCTGGTTCGATCCGAGGACCGGATGAACTGGGTCATCTCCGCCTGCGCTTCGGCTTCGTTCTGGAGTGCCTCCGCCTTGCCGGAGTACATCATGAACGTGATGGTCAACAGGCCGACGTTGCAGACCACGCTGACAACCAGAGCAACGATCACGCCGGTACCGGCACCAGAACCTCGCGCCATTGGGGATTCTCCATGGCTCCGCTTCCGCGAAGACCTGATTTCCGCTCTTGCGAATCAACTTTCCGGGCCGCCAGGCGAGCGACGGTGCCGGGGTTGCGGGCGCTCGCCCGCGGTTCGATCCCGTAGTGTCGGCCGACCAGGGGTCGCCGTCAAGCCGTCCCGTTCGTCCGAAGCCGGCCAGCGGTTCCAGTGACGAGATCGCGGGGGGTGGACCGCGGAAGGGTGTTTCCGGATTGTCGGCGGTCTTTCACCCCGTCGATGGGGAGGTTCCCGCGGACGGTCGATCAGACGCGGATCACCCGCATCGCCTCCGCGGGGGTCGTGATGCCCCGCCGAACGAGGTCCCATGCGGCGTCTCGAAGCAGATTCAACTCGCGTTCCGCCGCTGCGGAGGCTCGAATCGTGTTCGCATCGGCCCGTTTGACCACCAGATCGCGGACGTTGTCCGTCATTCGGAGCAGTTCGAACGCGCCGACGCGGCCACGGAAGCCGGTCCGCCGGCACTCACGACAGCCCAGAGCCTCCATCACCATGCCGTCCGGCGGAGGCTCGAGGCCCTCCGGAAGTTCGGCGGTGGTCATCTCGCGTCGGCGACCACATTGTTCGCAGACCCGGCGAATGAGTCGCTGGGCCAGAATCCCCTCCACGCTGGAAGCGACCAGGAACGGCTCGATTCCCATGTCGAGCAGCCGGGTGGTCGCCCCGGCGGCGTCGTTGGTGTGGAGGGTCGAGAAGACGAGATGGCCGGTCAGGGAGGCCTGAACCGCGGCTTCGGCGGTCTCGAGGTCGCGGATCTCGCCGATCATGATGATGTCGGGGTCGTGCCGGAGAATCGCTCGGAGCCCCGCCGCGAAGGTCATGTCGGTGGCGTTGTTCACCTGGATCTGGTTCACGCCGTCCACCTGATACTCGACCGGATCCTCGACGGTGATCGCCTTCACCGCGTCGCTGACGATCCTGTTCAGGGACGCGTAGAGCGTCGTCGACTTGCCCGAGCCCGTGGGGCCCGTGACCAGGAGGATGCCGTGGGGCCGGGTGATCACGGTGTCCCATCGCTCGAGAATGGCCGAGGGCATCCCGAGATCCTCGAGCCCCATGCGGGCGACGCTGTTGTCCAGAACACGGAGTACGACGCCCTCGCCGCTGACCATCGGGATGATCGAGACGCGAAGATCGAATTCCCGCCCCTTGTGCCGAAGGGTGATCCGTCCGTCCTGCGGCTTCCGCTTCTCGGCGATGTTCAGGCCCGACATGATCTTGAGGCGGCTCACGATCGCGTTCCGGAACCGATTCACGGTCGGGGGGACGCCCGCTTCGCTGAGCACGCCGTCGATCCGGTATCGGATCGTCAATTCGTCCTCGTACGGTTCGATGTGGATGTCCGTCGCTCGTTCCCGGATCGCCTCGAGCAGGAGATCGTTGACGAGCTTGATGACGCTCGCCTCCTCGTCGGCGTCGAGTTCGCCGCTCGCAGGATCCGCAAGCAGGTCGGCGCCGTCCTCGTCGTCGGTCGCGAGCGCGTCGAGGGTGTCGCCCGCCACGCCGTAGTGGGAGCGAATGAACTTGCGTAGATCGCGCTCGTCGGCCAGCACCAGTTCGACGCCCAGCCCGGTGAGCAGGCGGAGTTCGTCGAAGGCACTGAGTTCGAAGGGATCGCAGGTGGCGATGTGGAGCGTGGTCGCGGTGCGACGGATCGGCACGCAGAGCTGCTTGAAGACCAGGCGGGAAGGCAGCGTCCGAAGGGTGGCATCGTCGACCTCGATCTCGGAGAGATCGACGATCTCCATGTCGAACTGCCGGCCGATCGCTTCCAGCACCATGTCCGCGTCCACGCAGCCGAGCCTCACGAGCACGTGATCGAGCCGCTCGCCGGTCCGCTTCTGCTCCAGAATCGCTTCGTCGAGTTGCGACTCGGTGATCAGGCCTCGTTCGACCAGGATGGTGCCGATACCCATGGGCGGTGCTTTCTCGTGGAAGTCGATCCGGACGCGCGGGTGGAGGTCGCGTTCGTGGGTGCAGGTCCGGCGACGCGGTGAGTTTGATCCATCTTCGCGGGCCCGGCCGCGCACTTCATCCAATCTGCGGCGAACCGGGGTCGAAACCGCTTCGATTCGTCGTCCCTCCGACCTTATCGGGCGGAAAGACCCCGTGACCGCGGTTTTCGGCCGCGTGGAGGTTCGCCGCCACGCCGTCTCTTCTACCGGTCGTCGGCGGCGTGGTTTCCCTGGGGCCCACGACCCCGGAGAAGCATGGCGGAGAGGCCGAGGCCCGCGACCCTGGGTCGACCGCCGATCGACGCGATCTCCGCCGCCGCTTCGAACCCGATCAGGGGTGGTCCCCCGAGGCGTTCGTGGATCCGGCCCGCGTCGTGCCCGCTCGCGCCGAACAGCGAGGCGCCGCGGCCGGCGGAGCCGGCGAGCAGGATGCCGGCGGGAGGCCGATCGTCGAGGATCGCGAGGTCGAGGGACATGTCGAGATCGTCCGCGGCGATCGCGGCATCCCGGACGTGGAACTGGATGGTCGAGCCGCGAGGGATGCGTCCCGTGGTCAGGAGCGTGCCGGAACTTCGATCGATCACGGCGATGGGGCGAACGAGGAAATCCCCTCGGCCCTGCTGGGACTTGGTCGCATCGATCGCGATCCCGATGAGCGGTGTCCTGCCCAGCGTGGTGCGGTCCCGGGCGGACAGCTCGGCCAGCAGATCATCGAGCACGGTCGCCGCGGGGCGTCCGGCCAGCTCCGAGATTCCCGTCGAATCCGCCTTGGTCACCACGAAGGTGGGGCCCACGCCTCGAGCGCCGTGGGAGATCACGGATTCCACCT
>JAACEA010000564.1 GCA_009936695.1 Planctomycetia bacterium | reverse complement strand
GAGATCCCCCGCTTCGGCATGACGTCGTGCGAATTCGCCGAGCAACGGCGTCGCGTACTCCGGCGACCAGGGGACCCGGTTGGCCTGGACGTCATCGAACGCCGCCCTCGCTCGATCGATGACGCGACGCGCCCCGCGCTGGTCCCCGCGGCGAAGACACTCGTCGGACAGGACGAACAGCGCTTCCAGTCGAAGTTGATGTGGCAGCATCGAGATCTCGCCCGCCTCGAGCACCCGGTCCTCGAGGCGTCGTCGCAGCGCCTCGTCCTCGAAGAAGCGGCGATAGACGGCCGCCTCGATCTCGAGCACGTTCTTCGTGAGATCCATCGACTTCGCCGCAATCGCTTCGTCCATCCGGGCCAGCAACGGCTCGACCTCCGCCCGGGTCATGCTTTCAACGCGGGTCGCACTGACTCTTCCCTGATCAGCGGGCTCGAAACCCGCGTCGAGGGCCGCGGCGGTCTGATCGTCGCCGAGCCGGACGAGTGCTCGCGCGATCTGCAGGTCGATGCGGTTGTTTCGCCACGCCTTCAGTCCGCCGGGCCGATTCCGCTCGGCGAGCCCGATCAGTGCCCGCGCCTTCTCCGCACCCGCGGGATCGTCCGCCGCCTCCACGGCCAGCCTCGCGTAGGCCTCCGACCGTCGCCAGTTCTCGATTTCCGGCACTCGGGCCCGCGCTTCGTCGGCGAAGCCGAGCGTCACGAAGCCCTCGATCAGTTCGCCCTGGAGGCGTGATCGATCCTTGAGGTGGGGATCGATCGGGATCCGGACCGCGGCATCGAAGGCACGCTCGAGCAGTTCGCCCGTTCGAACGCGTTCCGGCGAGAGCTCGACCGTGGCGAGGTCCGTCGATCCCCGGCGGTCGTCGAGGTCTCGCTCCGAACCGCCTCCGGGCTGGGACGTCGCGCCCGACGCCGCCGCGGGCGGGGCGGACGCTTCCTCGCAGGCGAGGGGGAATCCACTCGCAAGCATGCCGACGAGGACGAAGAGGATGGAGGGAGGGCGGGACACCGCGTGGAGAGGCGTCATGAGTGGTTCGTCTTCTGGTTTCTGTGCTGGAAACTGGCGAGCGGTGCCCGCTCCGGCCCCCGGTGGCGAGGCGTTGCCTCGCCACCGGAGAGAACCGAAGCGATCTCTGGCTCCGTGGGACCGGGACGAACCGAGGTTCCGACCCTGGAGCCTTGCGGCGATCAGACGCAGGGGCCGAAGGCGGCGAGGAGGAATCCGAAGTCGCCGCCCCCGACGATTCCATCACCATCGAAGTCAGCGGTCGGATCGTCGGTTCCCCACTTCGAGAGGAAGACGCCGACGTCGGCGCCACTGGTGACGCCATCGCCGTCGAGGTCGGTCGGACATTCGCCCTGCTCGACGCAGAATTCGACCGGGACGTCGACCATGCCGAACGCCTCCGCGGCGGTCCAACCGCAGAGCCAGTTCTCGTCCGGGGCGAAGCCGCCGCGGTACGAGGTCTCCTCGACGAATCCGTTGGCACCGATCATGCCGACCGCGGTGGTCGCGGCGCCCTGCGGAAGCGGGTTGATGCTCGAGACGCGCTGCATCACCTTGCCGCCCCGGATGACCGGCGTGTCGCGGACGATCGAGGTGATCGGCATGGTGCTGGGCTCGATCACGTTCTCCTTCGAGGCCGCGTTCTGTCCGAAGGCGTCGAAGTCGGCGTAGTTGCTGTTGTTGTACAGCACGGTGTCGGCGATCTGGGCGAGGAACCCGGAGGTCTGCGCGGTGTAGAGCGCTCCGGCGCCGCCGGCGCTCTTGATGCCACCCGCGTTCACGGTGGAGACGCTGGTGTAGGGGGTCGTGAAGACCTGGGCGAGGGTGAGCGTCCCGTTGAAGCCGTATCCGGCGGCCCCGTCACCGTCGTCACCATCGGGACGGATGACCTTCTCGCCACAGTCCATGATGATGCACTGGTTGTACTGGACCCGGGCGCCGTCACGCCAGACCGTCGCACCGTCGCCGTCGATCGGCTGGCCGACGAGCGTGAAGTTGGCGATCTGGGCGGTGGTCACCGGCTGGGCGTCCGAGTTCTCGGCGCCGTCGGTCTCGCACATGTTGTCACCGACGCCCGAACCCTGGCCGGCGTCGAGGCTGTAGCCCTGGACGATCAGGCCGTTCTGGGCCGAACCACGCCAGCCCTGATCGATGTCGAAGGAGTCGTCGCCGATGTTCCAGATGTTGACGTACCGCAGGTTCACGGTGCCGCCCCAGATCTCGATGCCGTCGTCGACGTTGTTCATGATCTCGATGTGGTCGATGTC